>NZ_CEXBMR010000002.1:11733-84355 GCF_982614295.1 Synechococcus sp. | reverse complement strand
AGCAAGCGTTCAGGCTTCGCCACAAGTAGATCAATTTCACCCCAACGGCAATGCCAACGGTGTTCAATTGCTTGCCAGCCATTGCCCAAAAGCACTTGCAAAACCTCTAATTCTGCAGAAATGTCAACTGAAATATTCTTGTGCTTTTGCAGGTTGCGGTGGCTATTGGTAGCTGGCAAATCAAAACGACTGAAATTTCATTTAGGATTCCCCTTAGCTCTTAGGCAAACAAAGCAATGGCAAGAATCTTCAGATTTTTTACGATAACATGCCTATTAATCAGCTTTTTTATATGCTTTACAAGCCCTGTTTTTGCAGCAAAAGAATTTAATAAGCAGGTTTTAATCGGTGCTGATTTTCATGATGCTGATCTGCGGGCCACCACCTTTAGCCTTACCAACTTGCGAGAGGCAAATTTTAAAGGTGCCAATTTAGAAGGGGGAAGTTTGTTTGGCGCAAAACTTCAGGATGCAGATCTCAGCTACACCAATTTAAGGGGGGCAACCCTTGATTCTGCAGTATTCGATGGTACAAATTTAGATCAAGCGATTCTGGAGGATGCTTTTGCTTTTAATACCAAATTTAAAAATGTAAGTATCATTGGAGCGGATTTCACTAATGTGCCGTTGCGCGGCGATTCCCTCAAAACCCTCTGCGCTGTAGCCTCTGGCATCAATAACAGCACTGGCCGAAACACATTCGACACATTGGAGTGCCCCTAAAATGAGCCTTGATACTAAAAGTGCGCAGCGGCTGCAGGAACTGGGCCGTAGTTTGCCCCAGGCATTGCCCACTCCAACGGCAAAGGAAACAACTTCATTAAGAAAATTGCATGCTGTAGAAACTGAAGAGAATCCAGAGGAATTATTTCGTCAACTAATTCAGGTGAGTTCAGATGGAAATATTCCAACTCATTTAATGGATAGGCTAAAGTTCATTGAAAAGCAAAGCCTAAATAAGAGTAAAAATGAGGCTCAAAATAAATCTAAACTTAGTATCAAAAGCAATAAAAAAGATAAATTATCCGATTCAATTGAGAATAGTTTATATGTAGAATTTCAGCAAATGCTTTTAGAGCAAGATGATTAACTGAATTTAAATATATTTCTTTAGATATTTATTTGGGCGGTTAGGCGCAGCGCTGTTCATCAAGTAGTGCCAAATAACGTCTTTCATTGTAATAAAGTTCCTGAAACTTTATTGCATCAGCATTTAGCTCATTAAATAGAATCTCAATTCGTTGTTCACCGTCCTCATTACTTACGGCAACCTTGCGATCTGCCTCCAGCAACAGGGCGATGCAATGCTCGAGGCTCTGTAACCTTTGGCTGCCCCAAGCCTCGATTAAATGGCGGCAGCGCCGCATCACTCTTTGGCGCTCGAGGCTCGCCGTAGTACCGCGCAGGTGCTGGGTTGCATTAACTAAATTCAGATCTTGCAATTCACTTGGTTCAAGCAACTCACTAAGCCTTTGAAGTAGGGCCGTATTTGTTTCCAAAAGTTGATCACTTAGCAAATTAGGAATATCCAAATCCGAGAGATTTTCACCAGAATTGTTACCACGACATATCTCTTCTAGTGCGGTGGCACCTATTTTTGCCTCCTCTAATTCGCTGATGGCAAGCCAGAGCTGGCGGTGATGCGGAATACCAAAATCTTCAAGATCGCGGCTACGCAACTCGCGTCGAATTTCGGCTCTTACTCGAGGCACATGCAAATAAAGCCTTAACAAAGCAGCTTCTGCCCGTTCCCTGATTCCCGCTTCGCCCGGTTTGCCATGGCGGCTAGAGCGTCCATGCCAGCGCTGGCCCTTCACCTGCTGGCGCAAATCCTCCTCTAGCTGCAATGCCATTCGCGACTGTCCACCAGATAGTCGTTCCGCTACCCGCTGGAGATAATGACTTCGCAGGGCTGATTGCGGTAATTTGCCAAGTAATTCCACAAGAGATTTCACCACTTGCTGGAATTGATCAGCGCGGTTTAAATCCATCCCAACCAAAACCTGTTCAATCTGCCAATCAAGCCAAAGGGGCGCATTTTCAAGCAAGGCAAGATAATCTGGCGCCCCTTGATTTTTTAAGAATTCATCTGGATCCTTTCCCTCTGGTAGAGGTAATACCCTCAGCTCGATCTGCCCCTGTAAAGCTTGCTGCTCCACTTCGCCAATAGCTCTTTGGGCAGCCCTAATCCCCGCGCCATCAGCATCAAAATTCAACACAATTCGCCTGCTATCGCAGCAGCGACATAGCTGGGTTATCTGTTGATTACTTAGAGCGGTACCCAAGGCGGCCACCGCATGGCGTACCCCTGCGGCATGCAGGGCAATCACATCAAAATAACCCTCTACTACAACTGCACAATCTGCGCGACGAATAGAATCAACAGCTTTATCAAGGCCGAATAAATGTTTTCCTTTTTCAAAAACTTCGGTTTCCGGCGAATTGAGATATTTTGGTTCAACCCCCTCAAGGCTACGACCTCCAAAACCAATAATGCGACCTTGGCGGTCGTGAATTGGAATCATTAGTCGTTGTCTAAACCTGTCATAAAAACCCTGCCCCCCTTTACGGGCCACCACCAACCCAGCCAATTCCAAGCAATCCGTATCAATATTCTCAACTTGCTGAAGATGATTAATTAAGCCATCCCATTTATCAGGGGCATATCCCAATTCAAAATGTTCAATCGTGCCATTGTTTAAATCTCTTTTGCTTATGAGATAATCAAGTGCCGCCTCGCCCCCTGGGCTGCGGAGATTTGCACGAAACCATCCACTAGCCAATGCCAAAGCTCTATGTATTTTATCGCGGCGAGAAAGTTGTTCTTTTAAGCGTTCCTGTTGCGGAGCATCAAGAGTTTCTATCGGTAATGAATATTTTCGTGCTAGCTCAAGCACAACATCACTAAAACTTTGGCGTTTAAATTCCATTAGGAATTTCAAGCTATTTCCGCCCGCTCCACAAGAAAAGCAGTAATAAAACTGCTTCGCTGGAGATACGGTCATCGATGGTGATTTGTCGTCGTGAAACGGACAGATACCTACATATTCCTTGCCTTTTTTCTTGAGTACTACGTGTTCAGCAACCACCTCGACAATGTCGGCCCTTTCTTTTACCGCCTCAATAGTTCGGGGGTGGAGGCGGGGGCTGCTCACAAGCTATTGAAGGGGTGCTTCATTCTCTCCGGTTTATCGCGCATGCACCAGCAGATGAAATGCAGATTAGGAAAGCGGGTAGCTACTCCACTGGGGTAACTCAGGGGTGGGGGGGCGCAAAAGACGCCAGGTTTGCCCCTTTTCACCGCGCAAAAGCCGCACTTCAAAAGGATTTGAAACATTTAATGGTTCTCCTGGCCAACGCCAATCAAACCGGCCCCGCAGCAACCAAACCCGATGACTTTCAACCTTTTCAATGCTTTGTTGATCGAGGCGCACCCTTTGCAGGCTTGGATCACTATCCCTTGGCGAAACTTGTAGAGCAGCAGCCAATTCACTTTGGCTCAACTGCACTTGCAAATTTAAGGCTTGCAATAGAGCCTGTCGAGGCGGTTGCCCCACGGCTGCGCAACCGGAAAGCAGCAGAATCAAAACGATTAGGGCCCCTCGCTGGGCCAGCCGGCACAAAGTTAAAAGCAA
Source organism: Synechococcus sp. (assembly GCF_982614295.1). Lineage (NCBI taxonomy): Bacteria > Bacillati > Cyanobacteriota > Cyanophyceae > Synechococcales > Synechococcaceae > Synechococcus > Synechococcus sp. The sequence continues at coordinate 80,721 of NZ_CEXBMR010000002.1, read as the reverse complement.
CGGCAGCATGAACTCAATTCTGGTAACAGCATGATTGGTTGGCTTGAAGGGCAACTGGGTCACGCCTGGCAGGAAAATAACCGCAGCGGAATTTTGCTCATTTGCGCGGGCGTGGGCTACGAAGTGCAAATCAGTAAAGATCGTTGGGCTGACATACGGCTAAGCCCATCGGGCACGCTGCTTAGATTCTGGATTCACCACTTACACAAAGAAGACGGCAGTTCACTTTTTGGATTTAACCAGCAGCAAGAAAGAGACATATTCCGTTTACTAATCAGCGTTAGTGGCGTTGGCCCCCAGGTGGCAATGGCCTTAATGGGGGCAATGCCCGCAGCTGTTCTAGTGGAAGCCCTTCAACAGGGAAATTTGGCGTTGTTAAGCAGTGCTCAGGGGGTGGGAAAACGCACCGCAGAGAGATTGTCGCTGGAGTTACGTCAGAAATTAGAGCGCTTTGAGCTGCCTCTGGCTAATTACAGCAACCAAAAGTTGCCAATCAACCTCGAGAAAGAACTGGAAGAAATGCTCTGCGCTCTGGGTTACGGCGTTCTGGAAATCCATGAAGCTCTAAAGGCTGTTGGCCCCCTGCTCAGTAAAGAAGAAGCCAACAGCAGCGATGCCTGGTTGCGAGAAAGCTTGCGTTGGCTTGGGCGATAAGCCAATTGAAGTTACCCCTAGGAGTTATGCTGTTTTATTGCACCGATTCGGGCCACTCTCCCGCATGCCGCTCAACACAGAAAAGAAGCAAGAGCTGATAAACAGCCATCAAACCCACGGCACAGATACCGGTTCGGTTGAAGTGCAGGTGGCCATGTTGAGCGAGCGCATTAGCCAGCTCACAGGACATCTACAAGCCAATAAGCACGATTTTTCCTCAAAACAGGGGCTATTGAAAATGCTGGGGCGACGCAAAAGCCTGCTCAGCTACCTAAAAAGCCAGAGCAGTGAGCGGTATTCAACCTTGATAGTGAAACTAGGTATTCGGGGTTAAAGGAAATGGCGGATGGTTTCGCTGATCAAAACGAGCAGCGCACACCACAGGCTCCAAAGGAAGCCAAACCAGCTATTCCGCAAACGGTGTCTAACCGTATGGCTAGGCGGATTGCCATATCAACTGGCATACCTACAGTTATGGGTATGGGAGTTTTCGTTGCAAGCTATTTACTGATTAGCCAAAAAATTCTTGATATTCCTCCTGGGATCACTTTGGTTTCTTCGGGGGGATGTTTTTTATTGGGCTTAGTTGGGCTCAGTTATGGCATTTTTTCAAGTAGTTGGCTTGAACAACCCGGTTCAATTCTAGGTTTTGAACAGATAAAACCAAATATCAAGCGGTTGCGCAGTGGCGCAGACACACCTGAAAAGCAGCAGCGCTGAGGCTTGCGGCGGCGGCATCAGCATCACTTACACAAAATTGGTGGCCAAGCCGAACAAAGCAATGGCCATCGTTGCTTTGAATTTCTGCCACCACAGGAGTGCGCTCCCCTGCAGATTCAGTATCTACTCGATAGAGCTGCAGACACTCTCTCAATTGATGCTGAACAGTTATATCGCCAGCTTGTTGTTGATTTAATTTAACCATTACAAGACGCAAATCATCAATTAGTGCCACATCATCAACAATTAATTGAACACGATCATCACGTCTGTCTACCTGTGCCCATAGCAATAAGCGGGCATCTACCATCAGATGATCCACAAGGCGTGCATAGGTTTTTGGGAATACCACAGCTTCTGCGCTGCCGGTGAGATCCTCCAGTTGCAAAATTGCCATTCGATCGCCCTTACGGGTAGTTACAAGTTTGATCTCTGGCACCATTACCAGCGCAGAAATGCGACTGCGATCGAGCTGATCCTCCAATTGGCCTAATCCAACAGGAGACAACAAACGGCTTGTGGCGCGTAATTGTTTAAGGGGATGATCAGAAAGATAAAAGCCAACTAATTCCTTCTCAAGCCGTAATTTTTCAGTGGGGGCATAATCAGCTACCGGAGCGGCCTTTGGAGCCGTGCTAAGCACATCGATCGCCCCTGCAACAGCACCTCCCCCAAGCAAATCAAGCAAACTGCCCTGGCCGCTCGCCCGGTCTCTTGCTCTTGAGCCGGCCCAATCAAGCATTAAATCAAGATCGGCCATTAATTGGGCGCGATTTGAATTCGCTATTAATGAATCAAGGGCGCCACAGTGAATTAACGATTCCAACGCCCTGCGATTTAGCAAACTTATGCTTGCCATTCGATCGCAAAGATCGGCTAAAGATTTAAAAATACCTTCTTTCTCTCGCGAAAGAAGCAATGTGCGTATAGCGCCATCGCCCAGATTACGAATTGCAGATAAACCAAACAAAATCTTATCCCCCTGAGGAGTAAAATCAATCCCAGAACTATTAAGATCAGGTGGCATAACTTCAATACCCATTGCATTGCAATTAGATATGTAACGCTGAACCTTGTCCGTAATGCCCGAATTAACAGTTAACAATGCCGCCATATATGCCACTGGGTAATGGGCCTTTAAATAAGCGGTTTGGTAAGTAACAGCTCCGTAGGCAGTGGAATGGCTTTTATTAAAACAATATTCAGCAAATAGTACCATTTGATCAAACAGGGTATTTGCAACTTGATCGGCAACATCTTGTTTGATAGCACCTTGTACAAATTGAGTGCGGTGTTTTTGCATCTCAGAAACTTTTTTCTTTCCCATCGCCCTTCGTAGTAAATCAGCCTCTCCCAATGAATACCCAGCTAGATCTTGGGCAATGCGCATAATTTGTTCTTGATAAACCATAATTCCATAAGTTTCCTGTAATATTGGTTCTAGTTTTGGGTCAACAAATTCAATTAACTCACGGCCATGCTTACGGTTAATAAATTTCGGAATCAAGCCTGCATCGAGAGGTCCCGGACGATATAAAGCCAGTATCGAAGAAATATCTTCAAGCGAAGACGGCTTTAAATCTCTAACAATTTGTCTCATACCACTAGATTCCAATTGAAATATACCCTCTAGATCTCCTCTTGCCAGCAAGGCATAGGTAGCGGAATCATCTGCCGGTAAATCGTCTGGATCTATGCGAATTCCAGAGTGCTGACGCACAAGTTGTAATGTTTTATCGATCATTGTGAGATTTTTAAGGCCGAGAAAATCCATCTTTAATAGGCCCATGGATTCCACATCCTCCATGAAATATTGGGTAATTACTTGGCCATCATTGTTACGCTGAAGAGGCACTAGTTCGTCTAGGGGTTCAGCTGCAATCACCACCCCAGCAGCATGAACTCCAAAACTTTTGTTTGTTCCCTCAATTCTCCTAGCTAAATCAATCCAATGTTTAACAGCTGGATCATTTTTATACTTGTCACGAAATTCAGGCGCCGGCGAATCTTCGCTGATCATTTCGTCTAAATTAGCGGGCTTGCCTCGCACAACCGGTATTAATTTAGCAAGTCTATCGGCATCACCATAAGGAATATCAAGAACACGTGCCACATCTTTAAGGACAGCCTTGGATGTCATGCGGTTAAAGGTTATTATTTGTGCCACCTTGTCTTCACCATAGCGCTTTGTTACATAATCAATAACTTCAGCCCTACGCTCTATACAAAAATCGGTATCAATATCAGGCATAGATTTACGCTCTGGATTTAAAAAGCGTTCAAATAGCAGCCCATGTTGCACCGGGTCTATATTTGTAATACCTAGGGCGTAGGCCACCAAGGACCCGGCCGCCGAACCTCTGCCGGGCCCTACGGGAATGCCATTATCCCTTGCAAAACGGATGTAATCCCAAACCACAAGGAAATAAGTAGGAAACCCCATCTGATCCATAACCTGCAATTCAAAATGCAATCTTTCAAGGTAGGTTGTATCAATTTTTTCGAGTTCTGAAATTTCCAAACGACCCCGCAAACCTTTTTCAGCAATTTCCGTGAGATAACCCACAGGGCTGTAACCATCAGGTATGGGAAAGTTTGGCATTTGATACCTACCTAAAATGTCATATTCTTCAACTTTATCTGCCACTTTAAGCGTATTATCTAAAGCTCTTTGCACCAATTCAGGTTCTAGATGATCTACAAATAATTTCTCCATTTCTTCTCTACTTTTAATGTACTCAGTTCCCGTATATCGAAGTCTTTTCTCGTCGCTAATTAATTTTCCAGTTAAAACACAAAGCAAAGCATCATGGGCTTCCACATCTAGCGCACTGAGATAATGAGCATCATTTGTAGCGATTAGTTCAATGCCGAGTTCAGCAGACAACTTTGCTATACCAGTATTAACAATGCGATCTTCCGGGGAGCCATGATCTTGGATTTCTAAATAAAAATCGTCTTCAAATACATCCTTATACCAACTAGCTACATCTTTTGCTACATCATATCTTCCTTTGAGTAATGCTTGAGGAATTTCTCCGCCCATACACGCAGTTGCAACAATCAGTCCCTCTCGATGGGCTTTTAGGATTTGTTTATCAATGCAAGCCCTTGAAAATATGCCCTTACCCCGCATACCTTGCAAATGACTAATGCTAGTAAGTTTCACTAAGTTGCGATAACCAATTTGATTTTTTGCAAGCACTACTAAATGATATCTACGTTCTTTTTTTAGTTGTGGATCCTCAATGCTGCCATTAACCACATACATTTCATTGCCAATTATCGGCTTAATACCGGCCTTTGTGCATAACTTAAGCAGCTCGATTGCCCCATACATAACGCCATGATCTGTAATGGCTACTGCTGGCATGCCCAAAGCCACGGCCCTCTCCACCATGGAGGGCAATTGCGTGGCCCCATCTAGGAGGCTGTAGTCGCTGTGGTTATGAAGCGGAACAAATGACAAGGAAAACCACCAGCCCTAGTGTGGGCAGCTTACCTAGCTCCACCAGATATGGCGCTTAGCTGAGTGCCAATGGTGCAAAAGGCCTACTTTTCATTACGGCGGCCTCCTGCTCGTATTGATGGGCAACCTGAAGCAGTTTTGCCTCTTCCAGCACAGGTGCCATTAATTGCAAACCGATCGGCAAGCCGCGTTTATCAAAGCCGCAGGGCACGCTAATGGCGGGGATACCTGCCAAATTTGCTGGAATTGTTAGTAGATCGGCAAGGTACATAGCAATTGGATTATTGCTGTGTTCACCAGCCTTAAAGGCGGTGGTGGGGGAGGTGGGGGTGAGTAGAAGGTCTACCTGCTGAAAGGCATTATCAAAATCTTCTCTGATTAAGGTGCGCACTTGTTGCGCTTTGCGGTAGTAGGCCTCGCCGTAGCCAGCAGATAGGGCATAGGTTCCAATCAAGATGCGTCTTTGCACCTCAGCGCCAAAGCCATTAGCCCTTGTAAGGGATGTCATTGCGCTCAGGCTTTCGCCATTGGCAATCCGTTTGCCGTATTTCACGCCGTCGTAGCGAGCTAAGTTCGCAGATGCTTCAGATGGTGCAATTACGTAGTAGGTGGCAATCCCTGCCTTGAATCTTGGGCAACTCAAATTCACCAAACTGCAACCGAGACTCTTCAGCACAGCTGCCGCTTCACGTACAGACGCTTCCACTTCAGGATTCAAGCCCTCGCCAAATGCTTCGGCAAGAATCCCAATTTTTATGCCCGTAAGTGGCCTGTTAAGGCCTTCTAAATAATCGGGAACCGGTAGGTCGAGGCTGGTGGCATCTAGTGGATCATGGCCCGCAATTACCTGCAACATCAAGGCTGCGTCTGCAACCGAGCGCCCAAATGGCCCTACCTGGTCCAATGAACTAGCAAAAGCCACCAAGCCCCACCTACTCACCCTGCCATAAGTGGGTTTTAGACCCACAACACCGCAGAAACTCGCTGGTTGCCGAATAGAACCCCCGGTATCTGAACCCAGAGCAACATCACACTGCCCAGCAGCTACAGCAGCAGCACTACCTCCAGAACTTCCACCTGGCACAAAACTGGGATCCCAGGGATTTGCTGAAGCCCCAAATGCTGATGTTTCAGTGGAACTACCCATTGCAAATTCATCAAGATTGGTTTTACCAACCAACACACCACCTGCATCCCATAAACGTTGGGTCACCGTTGCTTCGTAGGGGGGGATGAAATCTTCAAGCATGCGGCTTGAGCAGGTGGTTTTAATCCCCTTGGTGCAGAGATTGTCTTTAATCCCAATGCTTACGCCAGCCAAAGCTCCCGAGTTTTTACCAGCTGCTTTTGCTTGATCAATTCGCTCAGCGTCTGCCATAGCTCGCTCCTGAGTGAGCGATACAAAAGCTTTTAATTGCGGCTCAGTTTCAGCAATGCGAGCGAAAGTTGCTTCGGTATGGGCCTTGGCCGATTGCAAACCCTGATCAAAGGCAGCGCGCCAGAGGCTAATAACCATCTCAAAAGCAAAACTGCAGCGACGCTATCAGCAAGGCGACAAAAGTTTGGATTTAATTTTGCTGCTCAATCGTGAACGGCTCGCCGCGGCGGGTTCGCACGAGACGATGCTCCAATACCGCAGGCGCTTCACTGCGTATATCGGCAAGAAAAGCGGGTAATTTCGCTTCCAAGGTATGGCGGCGCACATAGGGTCCAAACCAGTAAGTGACGTCTGGTTGGCGGGTATCAACCCTCGCCCACCAAGCCAAACCCAAGGCATTGGCAGTGGCACGAAGGGGAGCAGAAAAAAGACCCATCTGTATGCGTCAAGCGCAGCTATTTTGCCCGCATAGAGGCCCTAAAGGCGAATCTCTGCGCTGAATCCGTCACCTATTTGTTCGTCTGATGGAGTCGCAATGGCTTCAGCTGGAGCTGTTTGCAATTGAACTCTTTGCAGGCGGGGAGCGGGATCTTGGCCATGAATACCAGCCATCCAACCTCTCCGGGCCAATTCGTAAAGCAGCAAAGCCGTTGCAACCGCTGCATTCAAATTTGGGGTTACTCCCCGCAATGGAATACGAATTAATTGGTCGCAATGGCGGCGAGTAAGCATCGAAAGACCATTTCCCTCTGAACCGGTAACCACCACCAAAGGCCCATCTAAATCTGCGTCCATCAAAGGCACGCTGCCCTCTTCTGCTAATCCCACTACCCGGTAACCGTTTTGCTTAAGGGTTTCCAAGGCTCTATTTAGGTTCACTACCCGCGCAACTGGGAGATGCTCCAAGGCGCCCGCGGCCACCTTGGCAACTGAACCGGTTAAGCCGGCACTACGCCGTTGCGGTAACACCAGGCCATGGGCACCAAGGGCCTCAGCGCTGCGCACAATTGCGCCAAGGTTCTGGGGATCTGTCAGACCATCAACCGCCATCAACAGCGGTGCTTCCCCGAGTTGGCTGCAGCCCTCTACAAGAGTTGATAAATCAAGGGTTTCAGCTGCAGCGGTTTGAAGCACAATTCCTTGATGAACGGCACCACCACTGAGTTGTGCCAGCCGAGCCCAGGTAACCTCTTCAACCAACACCCCTGATCCTTTGGCTTCCCTAAGAAGCTGTAGAAATCGGCTGCTGAATTTCATTTCTGGAGTGCACCAGATTCGATGAATTGGCCTGCCACTTTCAAGGGATGCCAAGGCGGAATGTCTTCCCCAAACAAGATCGTCCACCTCAGGACTGGAATTGCTGTCGGCTGTGGGCTCCAGCACAGGTTCTGAGCTGTAACGCCTTTCACCGGCTGCGGAAAAGCGCCTACCCCTAGCTGAGGGGGCGGGGCGATCAACTCTTAGGCGTTCTGGCCTGGCTCGCTCTACGCCGGCACGCTCCGGTCTGGATCGTTCTGGCCGAGATCGCTCGAAACGTGGTCTTTCAGGGCGAGGAAATTCGCTATCAAATCGATCTAAACGTGGACGTTCGGAACGGTTAAAACGCTCAGGCCGAACCACCCCCCGCTCTGGTCTAGCTGATCTTTCTGGTCTACCTGATCTTTCTGGTCTGTCTGATCTTTCTGAAGGTCTATCTGAACGATCAAAACGGCGCCCAACCCCCCTCGCCGGGCCATCAGGACGGCTGAAGGGCCGCCTTGGGCGTTCTCCTTTGGGTCTATCTGGACGGGGAGCCATGGCGCAGGGGGCAGGGAGAACCTGGCTCAAACAGATTCATACCGGGCCATCAAGGGTTGAATCCTGAAAATGGCTTAGCAACTCTTGGAGTCGCTCCGGATTGCACAGATAGAGCCAGCCAACCATTGTCTCAAACCCTGAGGCCCGTCCATAGATAGCTGGCTCAACCCGCCGCGGTCCTCGACCTGCAGCGTTGCGGCCTTTACGAACCCAATCAAGCTCCGCTGCGTTCAGATGTGGCTCAAGAAACGCCAAAGCAGCGCTTTGCGCCTCAGCTCGCACATGATCAACACCAGCTCGATGTAGCTGATGGGCACTGGCCTGGTGGCGCACCAGGCGGGAACGCTGATGCAACTCCCACACGGCATCGCCAAGCCAAGCCAATTGGGCAGGCCCGGGCAACTGCATGCCAGGGGAAGTTTTAGGCAGAAGCAAAGCTGCTCAAAGCAGTGGGCAAATCAGGTTGAAGATTAAGGAAAGCTTCCAATCGCACCAACTTCACGGTTTGAACTACCCGGCTATTGCCCACCACAAAAAATTTCTGTTTTGCTTCATTGCGCTGCTTGGCAATTTGCACCAAAGCACCAAGCCCTGAGGAGTCGAGGAAATCAACACGGCTCAGATCAAGCACCAGGGGCAATTTTGATTTAGCCACATATTCACTTACAAAATCGCGAAATTGTCGCTCTGAATAAGCGTCCAGCTGGCCGGTAAAACTGAACAGTAGATAGCGCTCTTTAAGTTCAAATCCACCACGGAGAGAAACCGTGAGTCGCTGCAATTCAGTGATGGCCCCAGTCCTCAACAGCAAAAATACCCCTAAGGGCGCTCAATCTTATCCATAGAACGCCGCTGTGCCATCAATGCCACAAATTTGGAGAAATGATGATCAGCGTCATGGGGGCCGGGGGATGCCTCCGGGTGATATTGAACCCCAAAAACAGGTTTGTGTAGCAGCTCGATGGCAGCCACCGTGCCGTCGTTCAAGTTGTGGTGGGTAATTTTTATGAGGCTGGAATCCAAACTTGAGGCCTCCAATGCGAATCCATGGTTTTGGCTGGTGATCTCCACAAGGCCGTTGGCACCACAGGGATGATTTAAGCCTCGATGGCCGTAACCGAGCTTGAAACTTTTAGCGCCGAGGGCTAGGCCAAGAATTTGATGCCCCAAGCAAATGCCAAAAATGGGCAAATGGTGTTGTTCAAGTAAGCCGCGGGTTAGCTCAATCCCGCCATGAACTGCAGCGGGATCTCCAGGGCCATTCGAGAGGAACACACCCTCAGGCGCCTGTTCAAGCACCTGCTCCAAGTTGCTAGTAGCTGGCAGAACCACGAGCTCACAACCGTGAGAAGCAAGCCGCTCAAGAATGGCTCGCTTTATACCAAAATCAATTGCCACCACACGATATGGCTGGCTGGGCTGGGCTTTTAGCCGCTGATCAAATTCCACATCAGTGGGCTGATGCCATTTATAGGCAGTTGCAGTTGAAACCCTTGCCGCCAGGTTCAACCCCGTCATGGAAGGGGCGGATCGCACCATCTGCAACAAATTTGCCGCTGTAGTGCCGTCGTTGCTAACGGCACCATTGATTGCTCCCCCCTCCCGGAGATGACGAACTAAAGCGCGGGTATCAACGTTGCATAAGCCCACAACACCATGGAGCTTGAGCCAATCCGGCAAGGTGGAGTTAGCCCGCCAATTGCTGGCAAGGGGTGAAATTTCTCTACTAATTACCGCCTGCACAGCAGGACGATTTGATTCCATATCAGAGTTGTTAACTCCTGTATTGCCAAATTCTGGGTAGGTGAAAGTAACAAGCTGACCTGAATAACTGGGATCGGTAAGTACCTCCTGGTAACCGCTCATCCCCGTATTAAAAACAACTTCACCGATAGCAGTGCCGCAGGCACCAAAACCCCTGCCCCGCAAAACAATGCCATCCGCGAGCACAAGCAATGCTTCCATCAGCTACGGCGATGATTCTTGGTGTTTAAGAATCATCCCTCAACGGGGTTTAAAGCATTGCGCAGGTCGATTAAGCATTGCCAAGGGGCTCCTTTACTCAGGCTTGATAGTGCAAACTCCAATCCATCGCACCAATGGGGCACAGAGCCACTACACCACAGAACAAGTGCACTATTGAGGGCTACCACCTCTCGCTGCGCCTGGCTTCCAGCCCCCTGCAACACCTCTTGCAAGATTTGTTTATTAGTTGATAGATCACCACCCGCTAGGGCCTCCAGAGGCGCAATACCAAGACCAAGGGAACTTGGATCCAACAACTCAGCCCGCAACTCACCATTTTCAAGAATTACCAATTCACTGGGGCCTGAAAGGCTTGCCTCGTCTAAGCCGCCGTGGCCGTAAACCACAACAGCCCTCTGCAGGCCCAAAATTTTTAATGCCCCGGCCATGGGCATCAACAAATTGCGATCTGCCACCCCAAGCACTTGGGCATCAGGGGTAAGTGGATTTACAAGTGGCCCTAGCAAATTAAATATCGTGCGCACACCGAGGCTGCGGCGTAGAGGAGCTAGTGCTGCAAGGGATCCGTGCCATCCAGGGGCAAACAAAAAAGTAACGCCGGCTTGATCTAGGGCCGCAACTACTTTTTCAAGCGGGGCCTCAAGGCAAACTCCAAGACCCTCCAACACATCCGCCGAACCAACCTTGCCGCTAGCACTTCTGTTGCCGTGCTTTGCCATGCGCACACCACAGCTGGCGGCAGTAAAAGCAACAGCCGTGGAAATATTGAAACTGTTGGCGCCATCACCGCCGGTGCCACAGCTATCGAGTAATGGTCCAGCAGGCCTTGCACAAGGTAGTGGTGCCGCTGCCCGTAAAACCTTTGCCATCGCTGCAAGCTCAATGGACTGGGGGCTTCGGCAACGCAATGCTGCAAGAAATGCACCGGTTTGAGCAGGGCTAAGGCCATCGCTTAACCAGGCCTGCATCAAGCCAGTGGCCTGGGTTTGATCAAGGCACTCTCCACAAAGAAGCTGCTCAAGTAGTGCTGGTAGAGCCTTATCCATTTGGATTTAGATTAAAAAAAAGACCCGGATGCAAAGCATCGCGGGCCAGGTGATGGGGACTGTTTAATAATCGCTTGAAAAGCTCTAAGCAGAGGTGTTTTAAACGTCATTTTCACTATCTGTTGAATCAAAACCACTGCCAACGGGGCTTACAGATTCGATATTTGGCTGTCCAGGGCGATAACCAGAAGCCCAAAGCTTTCTGCAACGACTGTTTAACTCCATGCGATCAAGGCCCCAAAAACGCAGCAATTTTTCAAGATCTAATTTTAAATCTGCTTCGCCTGGAAATCCCTCATAACGAATCAACAGCCTTGCGGCATTAAGCAATTGTTCACTGTTTGGATCCTTTGCCGCTAGCAAAGCATCAACAATGTTGCGATCAGTGGCATGGAGTGGATGGGATTGTGAAGACTCATCTGCCATTAGGCCGCCAAAGGTGGAGTTTGCTTCGTAGTTTGGGGCGCTGGAGCCGGTAATGGATGTTTGCTTCATTGAAACTAGGTTTGATCGCTCGATATTTGCGGCCGCAGAGAAGGCAACTGCTTAAGGGTGCCTTTGCTTTGCTGGTGGTGAACCTGCTCGGCACCACATTGCCTCTGCTGGTTCAAAAAACAATTAACAGCCTCACTCCTGGTTTTTCTTTAAGGGATCTCCTACATCAGGCCCTCTGGATTGCTTTGCTAGCTAGTGCGATGGCTGGGGTGAGGCTTTGGTCGCGGGTGCTGGTATTTGGCGCAGGTAGGCAGGTGGAAGTTTTGTTGCGGCAACAAATATTTGATCACTTACTCAAGCAAGAACCTGGCTGGGTGCAGAGCGCCGGCAGCGGAGAAGTAATCAGCAGATCAACAAGTGATGTGGAAAATGTGCGGCGTCTACTTGGATTTGCTGTTTTAAGCCTTGCAAATACAGCTCTTGCCTACGCATTTACCCTGCCGGCAATGCTTGCAATTGATCCAGGTCTCAGCTTGGCCGCTGTGGTGCTTTACCCCTTAATGCTTGTGGTGGTTGGTGCCTCTGGTGGACGCATGATGAGCCAGCAGCGCGAACAACAACAAAATCTGGCGGAATTAAGCGATCTGATTCAAGAAGATCTCTCAGGCATCAGCGCAATCAAAATCTACGGACAGGAACCAACCGAAGTTGGCGCTTTCGCGGCCCTTAGCCGTCGTTATCGGGATGCCGCCATAGCCCTAGCCCGTACCCGTAGCACTCTTTTCCCTTTACTAGAAGGCATTAGCTCTCTTTCGCTATTGGTGCTGCTGGCCCTTGGTAGTGGCCAACTAGAGCGAGGCAGCCTCACCCTGGGAGGCTTAATTGCCCTCATCCTTTACATCGAGCGCCTGGTTTTCCCAACCGCTCTTTTGGGCTTCACCTTGAGCTCCTTTCAAACCGGGCAGGTGAGCCTTGAACGGGTTGAAGATCTGCTCAGTAGGGAAGCCTCTATTCAAGATCCAAACCATGCCATTGATCTGGAGCCCAATAATGCTGGCGCTGCCATCGAGGCTCGAAATTTATGCATTCGCTACCCAGGAGCAGACAGAAACTCCCTAGAGGGGCTCAGTTTTCGAATCAAACCAGGTGAACTCGTAGCTGTTGTTGGTCCGGTGGGCAGTGGCAAAACAACATTGGCCCGCGCCTTGGGGCGAATGCTGGAAGTGCCGCCAACTCAACTTTGGTTAAACGGACAAGATGTGACGCATTTGAAATTGGCTGATTTACGCCAACAAATTGCAATGGTGCCCCAAGAGGGCTATTTATTCTCAGCCACCTTGAGAGAAAACCTCAGCTACGGCGCGCCTGATGCAGCTGAAGCTCTCTTAAATCAAGTGGTGCAGCAAGCTCAATTGCAATCTGATCTAGACAGTTTTCCAGAGGGCTATCAAACAATTGTGGGAGAGAGGGGTATCACCCTCAGCGGGGGGCAAAGGCAGCGCACTTCACTGGCTAGGGCTCTACTCGTTGATGCTCCGCTTTTAGTGCTTGATGATGCCCTTGCAAGCGTAGACAACCGAACTGCCGCTGCAATTTTGCAATCGCTAACCATTGATCTACATCGCACCGTTTTATTCATCAGCCACCAACTATCCGCGGCTGCTGCCTGTGATCGAGTTTTGGTAATCGTTGAGGGGCGCTTGGTGCAGGAGGGCACCCACCGGGAGCTCCTGGCTCAAGAAGGCACCTATCGCAAGCTATGGGAACGGGAAAAAGCCAGCAGCGAACTGGAAGCTGCTGCTGGTTAAGCAAATTTTTAAGAACTAATCAATTTTATCTTTGTGGCCCACAATTTCTCCATAGTTAGGGCACTAGCAAATTCAGCGCAATGGAAAACATTCACACCTATCGGATGCGCTGCACCCTTACCTTCGGTGATATCTACGGTCAGGTACTGGCCTGGATCGGGCTGATCTTCATCAGCCTTGCCACCGCCCTCAGCTTGATGGGGGCGAGCCGTCCAATTTTTGCCCTTGTGGCCGTGGGCCTGATCCTTGTTTTATCGCTGCCGTTTTTAGTTTTTGCCTTCACCACCACACTGCTTAATCACATTGCTTTAGAACCAAAAGTGCAGAGCAGTGGCAACGCTTAATGGCGGATTCAAACAAACACTTCGTTCTTGGTAGCAGCATCGATGCGCCAGCTGGCCCCAATGAAGCTGAAGCAATTTTTGGTTGTGGATGCTTCTGGGGAGCCGAGAAAGGGTTTTGGCGATTGCCAGGGGTGGTTTCTACCGCCGTTGGTTACGCCGGAGGGAGTGCCCCATCTCCTAGTTACAACGCAGTTTGTGGCGGTCGCACTGGCCATGCCGAAGTGGTGAGAGTGATATGGAATACCGAAGTAATCGATTTCAGCGATTTGTTGAAGCTTTTTTGGGAATGCCACGATCCCACCCAAGGGGATCGCCAGGGAAACGATCGCGGCAGTCAATATCGATCTGTGATCTACACGCCTTCGGAAGAGCTCGATGGTTTAGCAAAGGCCAGCAAAAACTCATATCAAGCGTTGCTGAGTGAAAAGGGCTTTCCTGATATCACTACTGAAATCAAATTGGATCAAATTTTTTATGCCGCGGAACCAGAACACCAGCAATATTTAGCTAAACCAGGCAGTCGGCCTTACTGCTCCGCTCAGCCCACAAAAATCAAGCTTGGCCCCTTTGCAGGCTGCCACTATCTACTTCCAGAAACAGTCTGGAGCAACTACGACTGGTCTGTGAATCACTGTGTTCTGCGTGGTGACAACAGCCCGATCACTGTTTAAGAGGGAATTCCTGAGGCCCCTTGCCTTAGGAATATTTTTGTTCCCATTAACGCTCCAGGCTGGAATTTCCCCATGGTGGGAAAATTATGAAAGCAAGCAAATTTATCGTTGCGGCGACAGCAGCGAATTGCTTCTGGAGCACAACGACCACCAAGCATCGCTGTACCACCAAGGTTATAAATCAAACTTATTTCGTGATCAAAAAGCATTTGCTCTAAAACGCTATGCCAATGAACGTTTGAGTGTTGTACTTAATGGAGATGAATTGATTATTGAGGACCTCCTGAATAAAACCCGTTGCCAACGCACTGAACAGGTGTGACATCTCCCCCTCCCATCCCAGAAAGGAAGCCCTTACACCCTTTACCGAAGGGTTTGGTGGAATTTTATGGCCTTCTAGCTGTTTTATTTGTGTTGGTGCCCGAATGGCTAGCGGGCAATGCCCTCGCTCAGTTTCAAGACAGCAATTCAGAAGCATCCCTACCCGCTACTTCTGCGGCCTGGAAAAGGGTGCCTGAATTGATGCTGGCCTCATTAAGCCTGCAGGAGCTGAGGGGGCTAGCACGCAGCCGCGGTTTATTTGGATACCAACGGGAACTAAGGGATGAACTCAATCTTCGCTTGCTCAAGCAATTGCGAAAACAGCGCTAATCATCTTGCTGCTGTGGTAATTTCTAAAAGGTCGGGGCGTAGCGCAGCTTGGTAGCGCACCACTTTGGGGTAGTGGGGGTCGTGGGTTCAAATCCCGCCGCTCCGATTAATCATTAAAACAACCGGCAATCCCGGTTTTTTTTTGCCAATTAATTGAAAATTCTGCTAATAAGAGGTGCTGATGATTTGAACTATGGCTAGCTACACAATCACAATTGATGGCGGAAAAAGTTTTTCATGCGCAGACGACAGTTACATACTTGATGCAGCCGATGAAGCAGGTATTGAACTCCCCTATTCATGCCGGGCTGGAGCATGCTCCACCTGTGCAGGTAAGTTGCTCAGCGGTGCGGTAGATCAAGCAGACCAAAGTTTTTTAGACGATGCTCAGATGGAAAAAGGGTATGCCTTGCTTTGCGTGAGTTATCCCACTGCTGATTGTTTAATCAAAAGCAATGCAGCAGAAGAAATCAGCTAAGTTTTTAAGCAACCTCTTTTTCAATAGGTTCTGCTTCAAAAGGTAGATCCATATTTTTCAACTGTTTTTCGCTTAAGCGTCTGGTCCAAGCTCCTCGCACAGGTTCGTTCCAGCGAAACCCCGCATCCTTAGCAAGTTGGCGCTGGCTGTAGCTCACTTGGGCTCGATATAGTTGTCGCGGTTCAAGAGCTTCAAGCAACATAGATTCCAAATCATCGCAGCGTTCAAATACTTGGGCTAAGTAGATGCAATCGGTTAGAGCTCGATGAGCAGCCCATACAGGAACCGAAAAGGAAAGGGCCAAATCTCTTAATGAGGGCCTTGGGCGAAGGCCAAGGGATTTAGGCCAAACAATATCTTCCATAGTGCATAACCAAGGCATAAAAAGCTGAGGTAAGGCGCCGCAACCAAACCAACGTCGATCAAATGAGGCGTTGTGGGCTACTGCTAGCTGAGCATCGCGGGCCATCGCATCAAGTAGCAGCAAACATTGCTGCCAAGGTTGGGGTTCCTGGGTTGCTAAAGGATTAATGCCATTCACTGCAAAAGCTGGATTAGCGCTTACGGGGAGCAAAAAGGAAAGCTGGCTTAACACCGAGCGGTGTGGAACGGAAAAAAGAATTGCTCCCACTTCAAGACACTCGAAACAATCCGGCTCTAACCCTGTTGTTTCAACATCAATAATCAATAACTGCTTTGGCAGAAACACTGGAGGCGGCACAGCCAAGGCAGTTAACAAACTGGGTTGCTGCCAAGCGGGAAGCTCCATATCGGCCATGGAATGCGATTCGCTCCACCTATCCTCTCAGTAAGCCTGTGCGTGTGTCCTGTGTCAATAAAAGTTGGAGACAAGGTACCAGCCTTCAGCCTCAAAGATCAAAACGGTGTAGAGAGATCTCTAAATACGCTTGGTGCAAAAGCACTAGTGCTGTTCTTTTATCCAAAAGACGACACTCCTGGTTGCACGATGGAAGCATGTGCTTTTCGAGATCAATATCCGATATTTCAAGGCCTAAATGCTGAGGTGTGGGGTGTTAGTGGCGACGGGGCATCGAGCCATCGTCGCTTTGCCGAGAGGCATCAATTGCCTTTCCCTTTGTTAGTTGATGAGAAAAATAAATTGCGCGAAGTTTTTGGGGTACCTCGCTCATTAATTGTACTTCCTGGGCGGGTAACTTATGTAATTGACAAAGAGCAGATCGTTCGCTTGATATTCAATGCAATGCTAGATGCAAGCGGCCACGTTTCAAATTCAAAAATCATTTTAGAGCAGCTGGGTTCCTGATGTCCTGGCAACAACTTGATGACATTTGGATATCTAGGCCAAGTAATCCCAAAGCCTTACTTCAATTCATAGGAGGTAGTGGCCTTGGTGCCACACCACAATTAAGTTATCGCAGGCTTCTAGAGGCTTTAACAAAGCAAGGCTGGCTGGTGCATTGCTGGCCTTTTGTGCCTAATTTTGATCATCAGTTTCTTGCGGTGGAAGCATGGCGTTCATTTCGCAAGATTCAACAAGAACAAGAGATTAAGTTACCTTGCTTGAGGGTTGGTCATAGCATGGGTTGCAAACTACATCTATTAGCACCCGATCAAGGGCGGGGATGTAGAGGCCAAGTGCATATGAGTTTTAATAATTTTTCAGCCGAGCGTTCAATTCCATTATTCAGTGAATTGGCTCCTCGCTTTGGAATAGTAAGTGAATTTAGTCCGGCACCGGCAGAAACCTTAGAGATTATCTCAAAAATTCTTGGCCCAAAACAGCAATTGATAATAAAATTTCGTGATGATCAATTAGATCAAAGCCAAATATTATATAGCTGCCTGAAAAAATTAGATAATAGTTCTGTTAAGCAGCTGGAGCTGGCGGGCGATCATCTCACTCCCGCAAGCGCTGGATTGAGGCAACAATTTTTTGGCGGCATTACTGATGGTGCACGCCAGCGTGAATTAAATCGACTAGCAGTAAGTATCACCGAGTGGTGGAATTCTCAGGCATCATTGCGCAACTGATCAAGAACCGAAAGGTCTTCCAGGGTGCTTGTGTCGCCGCTTATCTCTTCTCCAGATGCCAGTGCACGAAGAATGCGACGCATGATCTTGCCACTACGAGTTTTTGGCAACGAATCACTAAAACTAATAGCGTCTGGCTTAGCGATAGCACCAATCTCTTTACCTACATGAGCTCTTAATTCCGCAATTAATTTTTCGCTACCACTGCAGCCCGTTTGAAGCGTAACAAATGCGACAATCGCCTCACCTTTTAATTCATCAAAACGCCCAACAACGGCAGCTTCTGCCACCGCAGGATGGCTCACAAGAGCAGATTCAATCTCCATACTGCCTAAGCGATGGCCAGACACATTGATCACATCATCTACCCTGCCCATCACCCAAAAATAACCATCCTCATCCTGACGGGCACCATCACCAGCAAAATAAACATATGAGCCATCCGCTGGTTTTAGATATCTCCAATAATTAGAACAGAAACGTTCAGGGTCTCCCTGTAGATTGCGCATCATTCCTGGCCAAGGCCGCAGGATTACAAGATAACCACCTTCATTTTGTTGCACAATTTCAGCTTCGCCATTCATGATCGCTGCTGAAATTCCCGGCAATGGCAAGGTGGCTGAACCAGGTTTTGTTGGTGTTGCAGCGGGAAGCGGACTAATCATTACACCGCCGGTTTCTGTCTGCCACCAGGTATCAATAATCGGGCAGCGGTTAGCACCAATAACATCGCGATACCACATCCAAGCCTCGGGATTTATCGGTTCACCAACAGTGCCAAGAATTCGCAGGGAGCTCATATCAAATTGATCGGGCACCTCTCTGCCACTTTTCATAAATGCACGTATTGCTGTTGGGGCTGTATAGAACAAACTCACCTTATGTTTTTGGATGATTTCCCAAAAAGCACCGGGATTGGAAACTCTTGGTGCTCCTTCATACATTAATGTTGTAGCTCCATTTGATAATGGACCGTAAACAATATAACTATGGCCCGTAATCCAGCCAATATCTGCAGTGCACCAGTGAATATCATCCTCTTTGAGATCAAAAATCCATTGGAATGTGAGATGTGCCCAAAGGTTATATCCAGCGGTGCTATGAACAACGCCCTTTGGCTTTCCGGTGGAACCTGATGTATAAAGTACAAATAAACGATCTTCGCTTTGCATCACTTCAGCTTCACAATGATGTTGCTGAATATCAACAATTTCATGCCACCAATGATCTCGGCCAGCCTGCATAGTTATTTCTTCACCGGTGCGTTGCACTACTAAAACCTTTGTAACAGTTGGGCAACCTTGAGCTAAGGCTGTATCAACGGCGGGCTTAAGGGCCACCGGCTTGTCTTTGCGAAATCCACCGTCGGCTGTAATTACTAATTTGGCTTCGCCATCGTTAATACGATCTCGTAGAGCCTCTGCAGAAAATCCGCCAAAAACTACCGAATGAGCCGCACCAATGCGAGCGCAGGCCAACATCGAGATGGCAGCCTCAGGCACCATTGGCATATAAAGGGCAACCAAATCGCCTTTCTTAATACCAAGAGCCTTAAGGGCATTTGCAGCCTTGCAAACCTCCGTATGCAGTTGGCGATAGCTAAAAATACGGGTGTCACCTGGCTCCCCCTCCCATATCAATGCGCGCTTATCAGCCTTGGGCCCGAGAAGATGGCGATCGAGGCAATTGTAAGAAATATTGGTGGTGCCCCCCTCAAACCAGCGAGCAAAAGGTGGGTTGCTCCAATTGAGCACTTCTTGAAATGGACTAAACCAGTGAAGTTCTTGGTTCGCTAAGCGGCCCCAAAACTGTTCTGGCTGAGCCTCAGCTTCCGCTGCCAGCTTGCGATAGCTGGCCATATTGCCAATCGTTGCCGCCTCCGCTAGTGCCTCAGGCGGCTGAAATAGCCGCTTTTCCTTGAGAACAGATTCAATTGATGTGTCTGTCATCGCTGAAGGGGGAAGCTTGAGTTGTTGATTAAACAGTTATCTAACCGACAAGGGCTGCCCCGTGAAAGTGAGATCAGCGATCAATATGGCATCAATTGCCTTTTCTATGGCTGTGTTCCACAACTTGAGGCAAGCGCAGCCAAACGCCTGCCTGTTTGACCTTGACGGTCTTTTGCTGGATACCGAACCGCTGCATAGCCAGGCCTGGCGGGAAAGCGTTGAATATTTTGGTGCTTCTATTTCCCCATTGCTTTTGATGGAATTAAGGGGGCGAAATCGTGTTGATAATGCAACCGCAGTGATAAAACAATTAAACCTAGGCATATCAACGGCTCAACTATTAGCAATTCAGCAACCAATTTCTCAAAGCTTGGTAGCCCACGCAAAAGCGATGGCTGGTGCATCAGATCTTGTGGCTTGTTGCCAGCAAAAAAATATTCCAATGGCAATAGCTACCAGCAGCGGCCGTGAGGCTGTAGCAATTAAAACAAAACCACATCCCTGGCTAGAGAAAATTACTGTGCGGGTCCATGGCGATGATTCATCAATAAAAAAAGGTAAACCAGCTCCAGATCTCTTTCTAGAAGCTGCCCGCCAACTAGGCATACCTGCTTCCAATTGCTGGGCTTTTGAGGATTCACCGGCGGGAGCAATTGCAGCTTTGAGTGCAGGCTGCGAAGTATTCGTGCTGCCAGTGCCAGGCCTTGGGGTAAAAGATTATCCAGATCGGGTTCAAATGCTCACAAAACTTGCAGATGTGCCAATCTAAAATAAAATCAAAAAGTAGAATTTATAAGGTCTATTAATTTGTACTTAAATAGTTTCAAGATTAATCCCCTTTGTTTCCACTCGATATAACCAGGTAACTAATGCGCCTACTAAAGAAAACAAAGCTAGCAGTGGCAATAAACGCTCAGCCCCAATACTATTTAATAAGGCTGGAAAGAAGAACGCTGTAACAACAGCACCAATTTTTCCACAAGCGGCGGCAAAACCTGCTCCAATCCCTCTTACTTTTGTTGGAAATACTTCACCGGCAATTAAGTAAGTTTGAGAATTTGGGCCAAGGTTTGTCATAAATTGGAACAAAAAGAAGCCAAATACTATTAAAATAAAATTATAAGAATCTGGGTTACTTCCAAATGCAGCGAGTATTAAACCGATAGAACAACCAATAAATCCTGCAATCTGGAGAGGAATCCTGCCAAGTTTATCCGAAAGCCAAATTGCAAAACCAATGCCAATTAAAAAGCCTACATCTACTAAAGCTGTACCTTTTGCACCAATTAAATCATTATGAATAATTGCAGCAAGATTGTGCTCCTGTGCCTGAGCGCCAAAAGCAGAAGCAATTATGATGGGGGTGAAAATTCCAATGCCATAGGTTGATATGTCCTGAAGGAACCAAGGCAACGAGGCAAGGATAGTGGAACGCAGCTGTTTACCTTTAAACAAACTTCCCCAATTAGTAGAAGAATATTTTAGAGAAATTTCCTCAGCAATTTCTAATTTTAATAATTCAATATCCTGCCTATTTAAAAGTTTACGCAAATGTTTTTCAGCCTTAGTGAGATGCCCTTTACTAAGCAACCAATGGCTGCTCTCAGGTAAAAACAACCTTCCCCAAGCCACTAAGGCAACAGGAATAACGGGCAATAAATAAAATATTCTCCAAGTACTTAGTTCCGGTTTTGCACTGAGTAATACCGCACTGATTGCAGTTCCAATTACTGCACCGAGCGCTTGAAAGCTAAAGGCACCCAAAACCAGCCGCCCTCTTATTGAAGCAGGGATACTTTCCGAAATAACCAGATGGGCTGTTGGGTAATCAGCCCCAAGGGCTAAGCCCATAACAAACAACCAAAAAGTAAGCGCTTCGCTGCTAGAACTAAACGAAGCGCCTAGTAAACCAACCAACAACAACAGCATCTCACCAATAAAAATAGGCTTGCGGCCAAAGCGATCAGCCAAACCACCTAACAACAAAGCCCCTAAAAGTATTCCAGCTAAAGTTGCAGCTGTAATTAATCCCTTACCTGTTTGATCAATTGAAAACTGATCAGATACTAAAGGAAGTGCAATGCCACCCATAAATATAATTAAACCTTCAAAAAACTTTCCTGCTGTAGCAAGGCTCCAAACCAGCCATTGCATAGCTGAAAGTGGGGCATTGCCCATTGAAGAGCCATCTTGCCAAGTTGGAATTTCATCAATGTAGGCCTGAACAGAGCGCTTCATTGTTGTTTTAATTTTTTTGAAAACGAAGACTCTCTGGTTCAGACCAGTTGCCAATTACTGTTAAACCACGAGAGTTTCCACAAAGGTGCCGGAGAATAAAGAAAATGGCCTCACTTGCATTTGCATTTGATAATTCAAGAGAAATTTGCTCTATAGATCTTTCAGTGCCATCCTGCAATAAAGATTCAACTTGTTTTTGTAGAGAAAGGATTTCAGCGGCTGCTTTTTTGCCGGCCTCCACACCCGGTTGATGGTAGGCATTTATATCAACCAGCTCTCCGTAAAGACCCACTGCTCTTTCAAATAGTGCAACTAAAACGCCAAGATTCTTGGGGTTAAATTTTTCAAGGGTAATTGTTATGCTTTGCCTGCCACCCTCTGAAAGTGCAGCTCTAGTTCCTTGCAAAAATCCATCTAAATAATCACCAGGGAATGAATCCTCAAGCATGGGAATATCAGTTGGATCTTCTAATACTTCAATAAAAGTGGCAAAGAAATTATCAATTCCATCTCGCAACTGCTGAACATAGGCGTGTTGATCAGTGGAGCCCTTATTGCCATAAACAGCAATGCCCTGATGCACCACCACGCCTTGGCGATCCAGGCGTTTGCCAATAGATTCCATTACTAATTGCTGCAGATACCTACTAAATACCTCCAAGCGATCGCGATAGGGGAGCACCACCATGTCGCGTTTTCCTTTGCCTTCGCCTGCCACATACCAACTGGCAGCCATAAGTGCAGCAGGGTTTTGAAGCAGAATTGGAATCCTTGTTAAAGCATCCATTTCAGCTGCACCTGCAAGAAAAGCACTGCTATCGATACCAGCCAAGATTGCAGACAAAATGCCAACTGCACTGGTAATTGATGTGCGTCCGCCAACCCAATCAAACATGTCAAAACGGTTTAACCATTTCTGAACCGCTGCCTCTTGATCTAACTTGCTGCTCTCCATGGTGATTGCCACAGCTTGGCCACTCCAGTTGCAACCATGCATTTCCAAACGGTGGCGGGCTTGCACCATGCCGATATGCGGTTCTGGTGTGCCGCCTGATTTGCTCACCACTACCACCAGAGTTGATTTAATTTCCTCGCCGATTGCATTAAATAAGCGACTCATTCCATCTGGGTCAACGTTATCCAAGAAATGGAATGGCAAACCCTTGCCATGCTCCTGAAGGGCTCGAATCATCAATACAGGCCCCAATCCGGAGCCACCGATACCAATCCAGAGCACATTGGTAAAACAGCTGCCATTAGGAGCTTTTATCTTTCCTTCTAGCAATTCAGCGCCAAAGCGCTGCATGCGCTCAATTTCAGAATTGATATGGGTTGTTATTTCAGCATTGGGCGCTAGAGCTGCATTGCGCAGCCAGTAATGACCCACCTGGCGATTTTCATCCTTATTTGCAATTACACCTGCTTCTAAGGCATTCATCGCCTCAAACGCCTTGCTAAAGGGCTGCTCAAGCTGATCTAACTGCTTTTCATTAAGTTGCATGCGGCTGACGTCTAGCCACATGCCGAGGGCGTCGTTGTGCCAAAGCAAAGAACAAAACCGCTTCCACTGCCCGGCTACATCTGTGATATCAAGATCAGGAAGGGAGCCAGCTCCTCTCGTAGTACCCATCTGATGCCCAAAACGATCTGCACTTCAGGTTATGCAGCTTTGGAGGAGAAGGGGTTATGACATGGCAAGGGCTTAAGCATTTGAACTACTGGCACCTTTTAATAGAGCGCATAAAAAAATCGCTTAATGTGTATAAACATGCATTTAGAAGATCCCAAAAACAGCTCTGCCACTTACAGAATGCTTGAGAGCCACTGCTCTAGCTGGTTTTGGCTTGGCTTTAAATTTTTTTGTAGTCGGATCAACTCACCAGCCAGATTTAGCATCTAATACACTTTTACCACTTCCATTGATCAGCGAAACCGCTCGGACAGATCCTGCTGATTTCAGTGCAGCTGAATTGCAGCAATTGCAACGCAGATTTGGTGTGCACGGCCCCCAAACGCCTCTGGCTCAACTGTTTACAGCCGGCCTTGATCATTGGATCCCTTTGCGGAGCCACACCCTCACTCGATTGGAAGCACTGATGCCTCTCATCAAACAAGAAGCCAAAAAGCGGAACTTAAATCCAATGCTTCTAACTGCAATCCTCTACGACGAAATGCAGCATGCAAAACCTGGTGAAGATTCAGCATTAGCAATGCAATCAGGCTTATTCCAAACTCACGGAGTGGCTCAACTCGGAATTGAAGAATTGATTCACCAAGGGTTGCTTCCAAAACAACCAAGCCCTAGCCAAATGGCATGGGCACAGCAGGAGCTTCTCAATCCGGAACGTAATGTATCTATCCTGGCTGGAAAAATGCAGCGCCTAATAATAGCCCTCAAAGGATCAACAAAAGCAAATTTAAATGCAAGCACAAGCTACAGAGACGCACATCTCATGGCAACACTTGCATATCTACACAATGGAAAGCTTGATTATCCAATTCGTATTCTTAAATATATGCAAGATCCAGCACTCCACGGTTTAGTTTATAGCTCAAGAGAACCTAGCCCCAGTTCTATTATTTAATTTTACTTAATTGAATTCACTTAATTTGATTGACGTGATTTAATCTGAATTAGTTGCTCATATTAGTTTGTTATTTTAGTTTTTTATTTTAGTTTAATTACACACTAATTGCAATGCTGTGAGTCTTTTTTGTAATTCACTCCAAGCAAAGCTCCTTGGATCTGCCCTCGCACCACCAAGATCTACGTAACGATGGGTGGTAATAGAAGTTGCCGGAATTTTGTAACGCACCATCCAATCCGCCAGCACCCTAGCGAGGGAATCGTATTGGCTTGGGCTGTAGCCACTATGAACATCTAAATTATGGCTTCCATCCCGCGGTGTTTCGAGGCTTACATGTAATGCAAAATTATTTAGAGAGCCGCTTAAATTTCTGTTTGAGAATACCCACCGACCGTTAAAAGCAGAATGTCCAGCCCCATACGCCCTGAAGGAAGGATCAACTAACTGAACAATATTTCCAGATCTACCAACAAGAGTGTGATAACTAACTTGATCAACATCACTGGGATGAGGAGTTAACAAGGTATTCACAGCTGAATCCAAATCGTATACTGTTTCATGAAGCACAATTACTGTTGGATTTGGATTCAGCCTTTGGGAATAAAGATCTTTTCTTAGACGCAAACCAAAATTAGTAGGATGTGCCTCAATCTGCTTAATCCTTAATGGCATAGATAATAAATGTGCCCTTAGCCTGAGATCAGCGGAGTGGCAATTAGTAATTAGAGGGGATTTCCATCGCAACTGTGACGGGGGCTTTGGAGTTTTTGTGGTTTGCTCAACTATATTAATAGGCTGCTTTAATTGATTTGGAATATTTTTTTGTTGGCGCATAAAATATATTAGGCCCCCACTCGAAAGCAGAAAACAAAAACTGAGACCTAGAGCAAAAAGTTTTTTATTGTAACGGTTGAAAAATCTAGCCATGCAACCAAAGCTGGCGTTGATTAATTATTTCAACAACTGCATTTTCATCAATTGTTAGGCTCCAAGCTCTTGGTTGGGGACTCAGGGGAATAAGTTGCCGCTTCTGCACAAGGCCGTCGTGGGACACGATCAAGGTATGAACTTGATCAACATTTAGATTTTTTTCAAAAAAATCTATCGTTTTGCAGCGCACATTGTCTATTGCAAGAATTTCGTCACCTGCATATAGGCATGCACTCTCTGCTGGGCTGTTTCGATCTACCATATTGATACGTAGCTCGGCGCCGCATGAAGCTAAATTTATTCCGCTATATGCCTGCTTATTATTATCAGCTAAAAGATTCATACCCACAGATTTCAGTGGCTCTTCCAAGCCCAAATCAGTGGTTTCCTCAAGCCACGCTGGCAGCAGAGTGAATAAACTAGAATCGAAAGTAGCAGCAGTATTAATTAAATCTTGCTGAGTATATCCCCTCTCTTGTATTCCATAAATTTTCCACATTTCCTTCAAGAATGCCTGCAAAGATGACCCGATAGCAAGCAGATGTAAATCCAGCATCAATGCCACCAGTTGGCCTTTTAGGTAATAGCTGATCTGCTGATTATCACTATGAGAATCGCGGCGATATAGCTTAACCCAGGCCTCTTCACTACTTTGCTCAAGGCTTTGGATCCTATTGCCTGGCGTCAGCCGATATCTACTTATCTCTTTTGCTAAATCTTTAAAATAATCAAGCTCGGAACAAAGCCCAGCCCTGAGCACTAAAATTGAATCGTAATAACTGGTAACACCTTCCGCAAACCAAAGTGTTGGGAAAATGGTTTCATCTGAATAGTTGTAGGGCCTTAATTCCTGCGGCCTAATGCGTTTAATATTCCATTGATGCAAATACTCATGGGCTACCAACTGCAATAGGCTTCGCTGCCCTTCAGAGGTTTTTAAGTCGTTCCTGCTAAATATTAAAGCGGTGTTATCAGTATGCTCTAAGCCTCCGTAACCCTGATCGCAGAATCGAATCAAGAATAGATAACTATTTGTTGGCGGTTTCTCAACTCCGAGCAATTGACACACGCTGCGGCAAAGAATGGGCAATTGCCAGCGCCACTGATCAATGGGAGCTGCTTGAATCAAGCCTTGCCACACCCAGCGATGGGGTACGCCGCCCACCTCAAAAACAAGCTCTGAGAAATGCCCTAGCGCTAGGGGGGAATCGAGAAACTGATCAAAATTTATAGCACTAAAAGTATTAGCCGAGCATTTAGTGAGAGATGTAGCAACCTGCCAATCATTTGGCAGATCTAAGCTCACCCTATGGCTGAGCCAGCGCTGCCCCTCCACCTCTAAAGCCCATGCGGCTGCAGTGAGAAAGCCGTGGTTGTGATCGAGCCAATTTGTTCTCACGCTCTCGGTAACAGCTAAAAGCGTGTATTTAACAATTACACCGATTTGAGGCTGCACCTCAAGCAGCCAAGCATCACTGCTAAACCGTTTTAGTTTCAGGGGGGCTGAGCCCTGGAGCGCAGTAAGACCTTCTAAATGGCGACTGTAGGCACGTTCTAAATATGATCCAGGCGTCCATACTGGAAGCTGAAGCTTGAGACGCTGCATTTGAGGAATGAATCTGAGCTCAACTTCAAAACGTTGGCTACTAGCCTCTTTTAGATTAAGAAAATAATGGGGTCCATCCATCGCTTAAATGCCATTCACATCGAGTGTACTTAGATGCCCCAAAGTTGTAGTGTGAACTCTTCTGAGCTTAGCTGCAAAAAGCTAAGAATTGCAGTGCTCGCATCCGGATCGGGCAGTAATTTTGAGGCTTTAGTGAATTACTGCCGTAGAAAAGATGTATTAATAGCAACAGTTTGTTTGTTAATCGTTAACAACCCAGGCTGCGGCGCCGAGGCAAGAGCTGAGCGCCTTGGGATTCCCTGGATCCTTATAAATCATAGAGATTTTGATAATCGCGAGCATCATGATGCGGCTATAACAAATACATTAAAAAAAGAGCACATTGATCTGGTTGTATTGGCTGGCTGGATGCGAATTATCACATCAGAATTAATAAATGCCTTCCCTAAAGGGAGCTTACTTAATATCCACCCCAGCTTACTTCCGGCTTTTAAAGGGGGTGCGGCAATTGCCGATGCATTATTGGCTGGAGTGGTTAAAACCGGTTGCAGCGTCCACGAAGTGGTATTGGACGTTGATGCAGGGCCCATTCTGGCTCAGGCAGAAGTTTTAATTACAAAACTAGATGATCATGAATCCTTAAGTGCAAAAATACATCAGCAAGAACATTTGATACTGCCTCCAATTGTTCTTGCCAAAGCAAGGCATCTAACTCAAAATTATGGGTAGAAAGGTAGCATCGGCAAACCCGCTTCCGGGGCCAATCCAGACATAACATTAAGGCATTGAATTGCTTGACCTGCCTGCCCCTTTATCATATTATCAATTACGCACATAACAATTACTTGACTTGTGCGTTTATCAACTGCCACAGAAATAAGAGCTTTATTTGTATTCCTTACCCATTTTGTTGATGGATAAATTCCCACTGGTAAAATCTCAACGCACGGATGATTCTTATAAGTTACTTGAAACAATGTAGTGAGATCTTCGGCCGTTAAACCTGGATCGCGCAAGCGGCCGTAAACCGTGGCCAAGAGCCCCCTAACCATGGGAATTAAATGGGGCGTGAATTGCAACTGAATAGTTCTACCGGCCGCCCGGCTAGCTAATAACTCAATCTCCGCTGTGTGGCGATGACCTACCACTCCATAGGGGGCAACTGCTTCCCCTGCCTCGGCAAACAATAGATTTTCTTTTGGGGCCCGCCCCCCACCTGAAGTGCCGGTTTTTGCATCGATAACAATGCCATCCCCTTCAATTAATCCCTGTTGCAACAAAGGCATCAGCGCTAACAAACTTGCGGTTGGGAAACAGCCAGGTGCCCCAACCAACCTGGCAAGCGGCAGGCTCTCCATCGCCCATTCCACCAAGCCGTAAACAGCTTCTGAGCAAATTTTCTGATCTTGGCGATTGCATTCCTTTGCTTCAGCGCTGTAGGTAGTTGCCCATTGAGCCAGGCTTGGAAATCTGTAATCGGCGGATAAATCCACCACTTTTACCCCTGAATCAAGTAACTCAGGCACTAGGCCACTGGCAAGGCCGTTGGGGAGGCTTAGCACCGCAAAATCAGCTGCAGCTGCAATTTCCTTTGGTTCAGGGTTTTGAACTAAC
Source organism: Synechococcus sp. (assembly GCF_982614295.1). Classification (NCBI taxonomy): domain Bacteria; kingdom Bacillati; phylum Cyanobacteriota; class Cyanophyceae; order Synechococcales; family Synechococcaceae; genus Synechococcus; species Synechococcus sp. Next base: position 52,325 of record NZ_CEXBMR010000002.1, on the reverse strand, counting down.
AAATTTTCAGCTAATGGTAAAAAAGGGCACATATCACTCCAACGTTTGCCTGCGCTGCGCTCTCCGCCAAGAAAACTCACCTGAAATTCAGGGTGATCTTGCAGCAATCGCAAGGTTTGTAACCCGCCATAACCAGATGCTCCAATCACTGCCACCCGCCGAGGAGAATTGCTAGTGCCAGCCATCGAACCACTCAAGGAGCGCAAACTGTAGGGATCGATAGAACTGATAGAAGCTCTATAAGGAATAACAGCGTTTACGGCCCATGGTTAGCTCAACTGCCAAAAGCCTTGAAATTCAATTCGATTCGATCGAAAAAGCGCTCCAGGCGATCCGGGAAGGGGCCTGCGTGGTGGTGGTAGACGATGAAAATCGTGAAAACGAAGGGGATTTGATCTGTGCTGCTCAATTTGCTACGCCGCAACAAATTAATTTCATGGCCACAGAAGCCCGGGGCTTGATTTGTATTGCGATGGAAGGCTCAAGGCTCGATGAACTCGAGTTGCCACTGATGGTGGACAACAACACAGATTCGAATCAAACCGCCTTCACTGTGAGCATCGATGCTGGCCCAGAGCAGGGAGTAAGCACTGGTATTTCTGCAGAAGATCGAGCCCGCACAATTCAAGTTGCCCTCAATCCCCATAGCCGCCCTCAAGACTTAAGAAGGCCAGGCCATGTGTTTCCGCTGCGGGCTAAAGCCGGAGGGGTGTTGAAACGCGCTGGCCATACAGAAGCAGCAATCGATTTGGCACGCCTTGCAGGTCTTTATCCAGCTGGAGTTATTTGCGAAATTCAAAATGCCAACGGTTCAATGGCACGGTTGGAAGATTTACATAAATATGCGCAACAACATCAGCTATGCCTAATCACAATTGCAGATTTAATAAGTTATCGGCTTAGCAATGAACGCTTCGTGGTGCGCGAAGCAGCAGCAAGTTTACCAAGCCAATTTGGCCATTTTGAAGCCATTGGTTATCGCAATAGTCTCGATGGACAAGACCATCTTGCAATTATTAAAGGGAACCCAAAAGCTAGCAATAAACCCGTATTGGTTCGGGTTCATTCGGAATGTCTCACCGGCGATGCATTTGGCTCTTTACGTTGCGACTGCAGGCCCCAACTGGAAGCCGCCTTACGCATGATTGAAGCAGAAACTTGTGGTGTGGTGGTTTATTTGCGCCAAGAAGGGCGCGGTATCGGCTTGATAAACAAACTCAAGGCTTACTCCCTTCAAGATGGAGGCTTAGACACCGTTGAAGCAAATGAGAAACTTGGTTTTGCGGCAGATTTACGCAATTACGGAGTTGGCGCCCAAATCCTTTTTGATTTAGGGGTGCATCGCCTGCGGCTAATCACCAATAACCCTCGAAAAATTGCAGGCCTTGGCGGCTATGGCCTTGAAGTGGTGGAACGCTGCCCCCTGGTGATAAATCCAGGGGAACATAACGCTGCGTATTTGAACACTAAGGCCGAAAAACTCGGCCACCTAATGGGTTGAGGATCATTGTTTATTGGATGGTTACCTTATTAATGCGTGAACCATTTTTAATGGCGAGAACTACGTCAAGATTTCCAGTAACACCAAAAACTGTATGTACACCATCAAGGTGAGGCTGGGCTCCATGGCAAAGGAAGAACTGGCTCCCGCCGGTGTTCTTTCCAGCATGGGCCATTGAAAGACTGCCAGCTTGATGTTTTTTGCTGTTGATCTCGCAGTTAATTGTGTAGCCAGGGCCACCGGTGCCAGCTACCCCTTTTGCCCCTTCTCTGCTGTTGGGGCAACCCCCCTGGGCCATAAATCCATCAATAACCCGGTGGAAGGCAAGGCCGTCGTAGTAACCGTCCTTTACCAACTTGACGAAATTAGCCACGGTTTGCGGTGCATCGGTGTCGAACAACTCGATCTCAAGTTGGCCTGCATCTGTTTCCATCAAAGCCTTGGTCATTGGAAGCGTTCCCATGTGGAATGGGTGAACCTTGGCACATCGAGATGACCCCTGCGAATCCAAATCAACCCCAATTGTCTGATGCCTTAATTGGTGTGCTTGGCGGCAGTGGTCTCTATGGGATGGAGGGCTTGAGTGATGTGGAAGAACTACAGATCGAAACCCCCTTTGGCGCACCCTCCGACCTTCTGCTAAGAGGCCGCCTGGGAGCAGCACCTGTTGTTTTTCTGGCTCGCCATGGCCGCCACCACAGTTTTCTGCCAACGGAAGTTCCCTACCGAGCCAATATCTGGGCAATGCGTTCTTTAGGAGTGCGCTGGATACTTTCCTGTTCCGCTGTTGGCTCATTGCAGGAAGCAATTAAGCCTCTGGATTTTGTGGTGCCGGATCAATTTCTAGATCGCACCCATCAACGACCATGCAGTTTTTTTGGGGCAGGAGCTGTAGCCCACGTATCACTGGCGGAACCCTTTTGTGGGGTGTTGTCAAAGCTGCTCTGCCAGGCCATCAACGAGGTGTTGCCAGCAGATCGAAAATTACACACAGGTGGCACCTATCTCTGCATGGAGGGTCCGGCCTTTTCAACTAAAGCCGAATCAAATTTTTATCGCTCCTTGGGCTGCGATGTGATCGGAATGACAAACCACACAGAAGCACGATTAGCTCGAGAAGCTGAGATCGCTTACACCACCCTTGCAATGGTTACTGATTACGACTGCTGGCATCCAAACCATGACTCAGTAACGGTTGAGATGGTGATCGCCAATTTGAAGGCCAATGCCAGCCTTGCCCAAAAGGTGGTGCAGGCTGCAGCGGCACTCGTAGATCAAGAGCGGCCAAGCAGCGAAGCCCACAGCGCCTTGGCTTTTGCCTTAATGACAAACAAGGATTATGTGCCGGCTGAAACTCGCCAACGTCTTGATCTATTCACAAGTAGCTACTGGGGGCCATGCAACTGAAAGCCGTTTACCTCTAAGGCGAGCCTCAAATTGCCCTGGGCTTTTTCTAGTAGTGCTACTGCTGAAGTTGCTGGCAACTGGGCTGCACTCATCAAAAGAGCAACCTTTACCGATCCGCCCCCCTGCTCTAGCAAATGCAAACCTTGCTCGCGATCTAGCCCCGCAAGGCTTGAAAGGATACGCAAAGCGCGATCTTCCAGCTTGGTGTTTGTAACAGCTACGTCCACCATGCTGTTCCCATAAACCTTGCCAAGGCGCACCATTACGCCGGTTGAAATGATGTTGAGGGCCATCTTGGTGGCGGTACCCGCCTTAAGCCGTGTGGAGCCAGTGAGCAATTCAGGGCCGGTGAGCAATCGGATATCGATATGACAGGGCATTTGCACCTGGCTGGTGGGAACGCAAGCCAATGCCACCGCTAGAGCACCAAGCTCCATGGCATAACTCAAGCCCCCATGCACATATGGGGTGGTGCCGCCAGCAGCGATACCCACCAGGGCATCATCCGCACTGAAATCTGATTTTTGCAAATCTGCCCTCCCCGCATCAAACAAATCCTCCAAACCTTCGGAACTGCGCAGTAACGCTGGAGCACCACCAGCTAAGAGCCCTTGAACCATTTCTGGATCACTACAAAAAGTTGGCGGGCATTCAGCAGCATCCAAAACCCCCAATCGACCTGATGTGCCTGCCCCTAGGTAAAAAAGACGCCCACCATTGGCCAAGCGTGCACTGATTGCCTCAATTGCTGCAGCAAGCTCTGGCACCGCCGCTTCAACCGCCTGCTGCGGCAATTTATCTTCATTCGCAAATAGTTGTGCCAACTGCAGCGAGCTCAGTTGATCAAGATTTTCACTGGCCCTATTTACCTGTTCCGTTAACAAATAACCGCGATCAACATTCACAACAAACCCTCCAAAGAGCGGCGAAACGCCTCAAGGTCTGCATCTTCTGATGTTGTTTTGAGCTGCTCTTTCCAGCTGTCGGTGGAAAGATTTTGCTCAGGTGGAGCTAACAGCAAGCGATCTTCAGCAGATTGCGGCATAAAACCTGATGGCACGAAGCGGGCTTCATATCCGGCCTGGCTGCAAAAAATTTCCACCTCTTCCCTTAGAAGCATCTCAACGCTGGCGCATGGGAAATCCTGGGCTTCCAGCAAGCCTGCATAGCGTTCAGCATCGTCTTGATTGGCAAAAAGCAACACAACAGTGCGGCCATTCAATTCAAGGGAATGGATCCCTTCTGCATCGCTGCCGGCATCAAACAGCAGCACATGAACTCGTTCGCTCAACTTATCCCCCACGCAGAACCGTCATTCTTCCAGCAATTCCGCCAAGCGCCGGTATAAAGCAACTTCTGCATCACTACAAGTTTCAGGCACCACCAACCTCACTTCAACGATCTGATCGCCACTACGGCCGTGGCGCTCTAGGCCACGGCCCCGCAAACGCAGCAATTGCCCACTTGAAGTGCCAGGTGGCACCCTCAGCCGCACTGGCCCCGCAAGGGTGGGAACCACCGCCTGCACCCCTAAAGCACCTTGAGGTGCCGGCAGATTTAAGCGATAAAGCACCCTCAAACCATCAATTCGAAGATCATCGACAGTGCGAACCTGCAACAACAAAAAGTGATCGCCGCCACCTGGAGCAACCCCTTCCAGCCTTAAACGCCAGCCATCACCCGCCTCAGGGGGGGTTTGCACTTCAAGCGTTAAGCCATCAGGCAATGAAACCTGCACCGTGCTGCCCTCTAGGGCCTGATTGGGCGAAAGCTTGACGATGCTTTCGAAATCCCCCTGAACCTGAACGGGGGCAGGGGGAGGTGGCGGGGTTGTAGTGGGCCAAGCAGCTGGCTCCGGTGCATATTTTTTACCAAATAATGCCGCTAAGTACTCATCAAATTCTGGAAATCCGGCGGCAAACCTATCTTCTTCTTCGCTGGGCTCAGACGTTTCCCAGGCCTGGCGGCGGCGGGGGTCACTCAATACCGCGTAGGCCTCGTTTATGCGTTTAAAACGCTCCTCCGCAATTGGGTCGTTTGCATTTAGATCAGGGTGCCAACGGCGAGCTAAGCGGCGAAAAGCCTGCTTCAGCGCCTGCTGATTGGCGCCGGGATCTAAACCCAAAGCAGCCCAGTGGTCTTGGGAGTTTGGAGCAACCATCACCGGCCTCAATAGCGCCCCCAGGGATCATCAGGGCGCTTGCCACCTCGATCCCAATCATCCCAATCATCGTCTGCAAATAATTCATCTTTAAGGGAACCCAAAGTGCTGCGAATGCCCTGGAATGGCCCGGCAGGTTCCGCCTCACGACGTTCATAGGTAAGGCGCCGATTAAGGCCGTATAAAGCCTCTTCCAATGAACTCATTAATAGATCCAATTCACGCTCATCGAGCTGATCAACACCCTCCCTTAGATCGCGCAAAGCACCTTCAACGCTGCGTTGTTGCCGCTCAGCTCCGTAGGGGCCAAGTTCAAGGGCAGCATCCCGTAAGCGGCGTTCCGCTTGGGCGATCAGGGTTTCAGCTCGATTACGACGATCTACCTCCAAACGGCGACGGCGATCATCAATAGCTTTACTGGCCGCTTCGGCAAGAAGTAGATCAATTTCTTGCTGGCTGAGGTTTGAGCTGCCCTGCACGGTGACGCTTTGACGCCTGCCGGTGGTGCGATCGGTGGCGGATACCTGCAGGATTCCATTGGCATCAACATCGAAAGCAACCTGCACCTGGGGCACCCCCCTTGGGGCTGGGGGGATGCCGGCAAGACGAAAACGTCCGAGTGATTTGTTATCACTTCCCATTTGGCGCTCCCCCTGCAAAACATGAATATCAACGGAGGATTGATTTATTTCTGAAGTGCTGAAAACATCAGAACGCCTAACCGGAATAGGGGTATTTCTGGGGATGATCACCTTCATTACGCCTCCGATGGTTTCAAGGCCCACCGAAAGCGGAGTTACATCGTTGAGCATCAAATCTCGGAGTTCGCCAGTGAGAATTCCGGCCTGCACAGCAGCGCCAATCGCCACCACCTCATCTGGATTCACATTCTGACTCGGCTCTTTTGGAATCAAAGTACGCACTAGTTGTTGCACCATCGGCATCCGGCTACCTCCACCTACAAGCACAACTTCGTTGATATCTTCAGGTGCTAACCCCGCGTCTTGAAGCGCCTCTTGCACAGGCTTCAACAAGCGATCAAGCAGGTCGGTGCAAAGCGATTCAAAGGTGGGCCTATCTAAATTGATTTCTAAATGCAACGGGCCATCGGCGGAAGTAGCAATAAAGGGAAGCGAAATCTGGGTTTGCTGAGTACCAGAAAGTTCTTGTTTAGCTTTTTCAGACACCTCTAAAAGGCGTTGAAGAGCTTGGCGATCCCGCCGTAAATCAATCTGGTTGGTTTTGTAGAAAGCATCAGCTAACCAATCAACAATGCATTGATCAAAGTCGTTACCACCCAATTGAGTGTCGCCACTCGTTGATTTCACATCGAAAACACCATTTGCAATCCGCAATACAGATACGTCAAATGTGCCACCGCCAAGATCAAATACCAAAACCGTTTGGGAACGGCTGCGATCAAAGCCGTAGGCAAGGGCCGCTGCGGTGGGTTCGTTCAAAATCCGCTCAACGTTTAACCCCGCCAAGCGGCCGGCATCTCTTGTGGCCTGGCGTTGGGCATCATCGAAATATGCAGGCACAGTGATAACGGCTGCCTCAACCGTTTCACCCAGATAGCTGCTGGCATCGTCTACCAATTTGCGCAGCAAACAAGCCACCAATTCTTCAGGGGCAAATTCCCGTTCCATACCTGGGCAAACCACCCGCACTTGCCCTTGATCGTTGGCTCTTACGGTGTATGCAACAGCTTGGCTGGCATCGTCTAGTTCATCCCACAAGCGCCCAATTAAGCGCTTCAAATTGCTGAAACTGTTGCGCGGATTTAGCACCAATTGGCGACGAGCGGCCTGACCCACCAGCAGCTCCCTTTCACGGTTAAAGCCCACAACAGAAGGAGTGGTTCTCATCCCTTCAGCATTTGCTACTACAACAGGACGCCCGCCCTCCAAGACTGAGAGCACCGAATTGGTGGTGCCGAGGTCTATGCCAACGATCCTCCCCATGGACCTGAGCGAATGTTTTCACGCTAACGGGCGATCGCATTTAGTCAGCCCCTAAGGCCATAATCCAGTCTTAAGAAATTGCACTTATTAATGAAGAGAACAAATTTTGGCTCCCATGCCCGTCGCTAAGAAAGCCATTGCTATCAGTGCCATTGCGGCCCTTAGCACTGCAACTCTCCTTCCTTTAATTGCTCAAACCACCATCAGTGGTGCCGGCGCATCCTTCCCAGCACCGATTTATCAACGCTGGTTTGCGGATTACGCAAAAACAAGGGGCGGCGGACAAGTTAATTATCAAAGCGTTGGCTCAGGCGCGGGCGTTCGTCAGTACGTTGCTGGATCCGTTGATTTCGGTGCCTCAGATGAGCCCATCAAGGCTAAAGCGGCTGCCAAGGTTAAGCGCGGTGTAGTTCAAATTCCAATGGTTGGTGGTTCCATTGCCGTTGCTTACAACAAGGCTGGTTGTGATTTGAAACTCACCCAAAAGCAGGTTGTAGGTATTTTTCTTGGCAACATAAATAATTGGAAGCAACTGAAATGCGCTGCAGGCCCTATTTCTGTAGCCCACCGTTCAGACGGTTCAGGAACCACTTTTGCATTTACTAATAGCCTTTCATCTTTTTCGCCTGAGTGGAAGAGCAAGGTTGGCAAAGGCAAAAGTGTTCAGTGGCCAGTTGGCATAGGCGGCAAGGGTAACGAAGGAGTTTCTGGTGTTATCAAGCAAACCCCAGGTTCAATTGGTTACTTAAATCAGTCTTATGTACGCGGAGTTATCAAAGCTGCCGCAGTACAAAATAAAGCTGGTAATTTTGTGAAACCAACAGCTGCTTCTGGAGCTGCCGGCTTAGACAATATCAGGCTTGATGCGATGAACGCCGGGGAAGATCCAAATCCATCAGGCGCCAAGAGCTATCCAATTGTTACTCTCACTTGGATTCTTGCCTATAAAACAGGTAACGAAGGCAAAGTAAAAGACATTCAAAAGGCTCTTAACTATGCATTAAGCCCTGCAGCCCAAAAACTTGCAGACGATCTGGGTTATGTGCCCCTTGAAGGCGGAATTTTGGCGAAATCCAAAGCGGCAGTTAAACAGATTGGTAAATAATCTAGTTTAGCTTGTTTATTTTGGGGCGGATTCCCGCCCCTTTTTTTATGTTTACAGCAACATTGCAAAAGTTCCCTACTTCGAATTATGGAAGCAACCCGCAGAGACCTTCTCTACACGCTTCGCCACAGACCAGCAAGTGACAAGTTAGTTGACAACGGCTTTCGTTCTTTGGTTACTGCTCTCGCCGCTTTAGTAGGGATTATTTTATTAGCTATTTTTCTAGTTGTTTTTTGGGAAGGCCGTGAAGCAATTCAATTATTTGGCCTTAATTTTCTTACCAGCACCACTTGGAATCCAGTTGAAGAACAATTTGGAGCGTTCACTGCAATTTATGGAACGATATTAACTTCAGTGCTCGCTTTGCTACTTGCGGTTCCTTTAGGGGTTGGCACAGCAATATTTTTAACTGAAAACTTTATACATCAAAAATATAGAACTATTATTTCTAACATGGTTGAATTGCTTGCTGCAATACCATCGGTTGTTTTGGGATTGTGGGCAATTTTTGTGCTAGAGCCCACGATTAGACCAGTTTTAAACGTAATACACAATAAACTTGGCTTTATTCCATTTTTCAGTACACCGGCTAACGGCCCGGGATTTATGCCTGCCGTGTTGATTTTAGTAGTGATGCTTTTACCGATCATCACTGCTATCTCCAGGGATTGTTTAAATCAAGTACCCCCTGATCTGCGTCAAGCTGCCTACGGAATTGGCGCAACTCGCTGGACATCTATTTTTCAAGTTATTTTGCCAGCAGCCATTTCTGGAATAATCGGCGGAATAATGCTCGCACTTGGTAGGGCGATGGGTGAAACAATGGCCGTAACGATGATCATTGGCAATTCAACTTCATTTAACCTATCCTGGTTTGCCCCAGGCAACACAATTGCAGCTCTACTGGCAAATCAATTTGGTGAGGCGGATGGCATTCAAGTATCTGCCTTGATGTATGCCGCATTAGTGCTGATGATTATTACATTAATAGTAAATGTGCTAGCGCAATGGATCGTTAAGCGTCTCAGCCTTAAATATGATTGAATTAAATCTTCTAACTAATTAAAATCATGACATTCTCCTCCCCAAACTTCAGCACCACATCCCTGCACCGAAAGCCTGGATTACTTCGTAATCGTGCAAATGCTGCGATGACTGCTCTGGCCGCTACATTTGCCACAATTGCAGTTTTACCGCTGATATTTGTGATTGCTTATGTGCTTATTAAAGGAATTACGGTTTTATCTCCCTCAATATTTTTTGAATTACCTCCTCCGCCAGGTTTAGATGGCGGAGGCATTGGTAATGCGTTGATTGGTACCCTTGTTGTTACGCTCATATCATGTGTTTTTGCTGTTCCTGTGGGTGTTGGAGGAGGTATCTACCTTGCAGAATTCTCCCAAGGAAATAAATTTGCAGAATTTGTAAGGTTTGGCACAAATGTCTTAGCGGGAGTTCCTTCGATTATTGCTGGTGTATTTATATACGGATTAGTTGTTTCCACAAGAGTATTTTTTGGTAATAGTTATTCAGCGGTAGCTGGCGGGCTCGCCTTAGCTGTATTGATGTTACCAACTATTATCAAAACAACAGATGAGGGATTGAAACTTGTACCTCAAGAGTTGCGTTGGGGTGCTTTAGGATTAGGTGCATCAACTTTTGTAACCACGATGAAAGTGGTGTTGCCTGCAGCAGTGGCACCAATAGCCACAGGTGTGGTTCTTGCAATTGCGAGATCAGCAGGTGAAACAGCTCCATTGATCTTCACTGCTCTGTTTTCACCATTTTGGCCAGAGGGGATCTTTAACCCCTTAGCAACAATGTCTGTGTTGATTTTCAACTTTGCAATTATGCCCTACGAGGCTCAGATCACCCTGGCCTGGGCTGCTTCATTTGTTTTGGTGGTAATGATTTTGGGAATGAATATATTTGCTCGTTGGATCTCTGGCTTTGCCCAGCGTTAACAAGCCGCTGTCAAACTTTTAAAACACTCACTATTTTCCACTCAAATGTCATTCACCACCCACATCACCGACGTACCAAATGACCAGGTGGCAATTGCCTGCGACAACGTAACGATTAGCTATGGATCATTTGAAGCAGTAAAGAGTGTTTTTCTTGAAGTGCCCAGGGGTAAGGTAACCGCCTTTATTGGTCCATCCGGCTGCGGCAAAAGCACAGTGCTGCGCTGTTTCAATCGAATGAACGACCTAATTCCAAGCTTCAGTTTGAAGGGAAGAATTATCTATGAAGGCCAGGATTTATATGAGCCCAAAGTTGATCCAGTTGAGGTGCGTAGGCGTATTGGAATGGTTTTTCAAAGGCCAAATCCATTTCCAAAAAGTATTTATGAAAACATAGCTTTCGGCGCCCGAATTAACGGCTACACAGGTGACATGGACGAATTAGTTGAACGCTCCCTGCGCCGAGCAGCTGTATGGGATGAATGCAAAGATAAACTTCAAGAGAGTGGTTATTCCTTATCGGGTGGCCAGCAGCAGCGCCTTTGCATCGCTCGCACAATTGCGACTCAGCCAGATGTTATTTTGATGGATGAACCCTGTTCGGCCCTTGATCCAATCTCCACTTTAAAAGTGGAAGAAACAATGCACGAATTAAAAAAAGAATTTACAATTGTGATCGTTACACATAATATGCAGCAAGCCGTACGCGTATCAGATATGACAGCTTTCTATAATGCAGTGGCAGTTGAAGGAGGCAGTGGCAAGGTGGGTTATCTGGTTGAATTTGATGAAACTGCCAATATATTTAATAATCCAAAACAACAATCTACTCAAGAATACGTGAGCGGCCGTTTTGGCTAATAGTTGAAATAAATAACCTTATAAGCCTCCTAAATGGGAGGCTTTTTTTGTGACAACTAATTCAACTTATTTTAATTCCGAAAATCAGGTCTTTTAATTGCATCTATACTTCTATTCAGCAATTCACCAAGCCTTGTTCCAACGGGAATATCTCCGGCAAAGGAACTGCCAAGCACACTGCGTAATAATTTATTTTCAACCATTAAATACTGTGATCTAGAAAGAGGAATTGACCCCTCTTTCTTAACCAAGCTGTCTGCATTATTCAGGTAAAAGTTAATAAAGTTTCTCAAATTAGCATTCATGCCAAGCTGCCTACTATTTACATAAATAAACATTGGTCTTGAAAGCGGTTGATATGATTCGTTTTGAACATTCTTCAGCGATGGAATTACATTGCCCTTAGGGCCTTTAATTGCAAGCGCGCGCAATTTAGATTGATTTGCTTTGAAGTAGGAAAAGCCAAAATAGCCCATGGCGTTCGGATCTGCAATAATATTTTTTGCAATTATATTATCATTTTCGCTGCTGCCATAATCAGATCTTGAATTTTCCGAATCGCCAGTTATTGCCTTATTGAAATATTCAAATGTTCCGGAATCCTTTCCAGGTCCAAAGAGATTTATGGGTTTTGCAGGCCAATCTAAATTTACTTGATTCCAGCGCTCTACCTTACCTTGAGCGTCGCGAGACCATAATCTTTTTAATTCAACTAAAGAGATGTCTTTAGCCCAGGTATTTGCTGAATTAACAACAACCGTTAGAGCGTCAAAGCCGATGGGCAACTCATAAAAACTAATCTTTGCCTTTGAACATGCCTTGAGCTCTTTGCTATTTATAGGGCGAGACGCATTACTTATACTAGTTTTACCACTGCAAAAATCTCTAAAGCCTGCCCTAGTTCCATTTATTACTATTGGCTCAAACTTAGCCTTTTTCCCTGCTCTGGTAACTCTAAATTCTTTAACTGCTAACTCTGTTATTGGCGCCACGGTGCTGGAGCCGCTGATTCTCACTGATTTGCTTAAGGCCTCAAGTGGCGTAACAACCGCGGAGAGCCCTACAGCGAGCCCGAATACAACAGAAACGGCGCGTTTGCTCGCAAAACCCATAGTTAGCCCAAATTCACTTTCATAATCTTGACCGCGCTTCTTTGTGAGTTCTTTAAGGATTACCCAAAGAGCAAGATTTTGAAACGGAGAGGGAGGGATTCGAACCCTCGATAGAGTTTCCCCTATACAGCATTTCCAGTGCTGCGCCATCGACCACTCGGCCACCTCTCCCCGGCAGTGCAATCCTGCGCAGCTGGCAACCTAGCAGTTCACCCAATTATTCCTATGGCAGCGTTTCATCGAGTTACGGTTTACGACCGCCAACGGGGTAAAACCCATAGCGCTGATCTTCCTGAAGGTGCCTATGTATTGCAAGCTTTTGAAGCCCTAGGAACACCATTACCTTTTAGTTGCCGCAATGGTGTTTGCACCTCCTGCGCCGTAAAGGTATTGGAGGGGAACGTTGAGCAGCCTGAAGCCCTTGGCTTATCGCGTTCCCTTAAAGAAAAGGGCTACGCATTGCTTTGTGTTGCCAAAGTATGCGGTGCTGTGGTGGCTGAAACTCAAAGCGAAGATGAGGTTTATATGTTGCAATTCGGCCAGGTATTTGCCCGTGGCAGGGTGCGTAAAGCAATTCCCCTCGAGGAGCACTGAAACGTGGCAATACAAACCGATCAACAGCTGCTTGAAATTGCACAAGCCGCAGCTAACGCTGGTGCCTTGGCCCTAAAAAAACATTGGGGCAAACTTGAGCAGGTGCGCTGTAAAGGAAGGCCTGGAGATTTAGTAACCGAAGCTGATCTCGCCGCTGAAGCAGCAGTTCTTGAGGTGCTCCAGCAGCACACACCCGAAATTGGTGTATTGGCGGAGGAAGCTGGTAGGCAAGGTCCGGCTGGTGCCTTGCAGTGGTGTGTTGATCCCCTTGATGGCACCACTAACTACGCCCACGGATTTCCTTTATTTGCCTGTTCAGTGGGGTTACTCAAAAACGGCCAACCTCATCTGGGGGCAATAGAAGCCCCTGCTTTGCAACAGTCTTACTGGGGCGGAATCGGCCTAGGCGCTTACTGCAATGGTGAACAGTTGAAGGTTTCTGGTTGTGATCAATTAGCCAATGCACTTTTGGTTACAGGCTTTGCCTACGACCGTTTTGAGGTACAAAACAACAATTACACCGAGTTTTGTTATTTCTCTCACCGCTGCCATGGTGTGCGTCGCGGTGGCGCCGCTTCATTAGATCTGGCGTTTGTGGCAGCTGGACGCCTTGATGGTTATTGGGAGCGGGGCCTGCAACCTTGGGATCTAGCGGCGGGTGCAGCCTTGATAATGGCAGCAGGAGGCATAGTTTGTGACTACAACAACAACCCTTTAAATCTAAATAACGGCAGGGTATTGGCCTGCAGCCCAGCACTTTTGCAACCGCTAGTAGAAGGGCTTAAAAGTTGTGAACCGATGCCCGGCGTGATCTATGGCGCCAGTTTTCCACCAATTGCAAGCTGAAGGGCTTGTTGCTCCATAGATTTGGCCAAAGTTGAACAAGCCCCATGGCCTTACAACCCGCCAGTGGCGCCCGGGATCTTTTGCCCCAGGATGTGGGGGCGAATAGATGGATCTGCGAACGCCTTGCGCAGGTGTATCAACTTTGGGGCTACAGCGAAGTAACACCCCCCAGTATCGAGCGACTAGACACCCTCGAGGCCGGTGGTGCAATTTGTTCAGAGCAGGTGCTCCAGGTGGTGGCGGATGAGCCCTTGGGCCTACGGCCAGAAATGACCGCCAGCATCGCCCGAGCCGCCTGTACCCGCCTTGGCGGTTTACAAAGACCTTTGCGCTTGCACTACAGCGGCTCAATTTTTCTTGCCGAACGCACAGAGGGGGAAAATCCCAGGATTAATGAGCAACTCCAGAGCGGTGTGGAGCTTATGGGAAGTGCTAGCCCGGCCGGTGATGCAGAACTGCTCAGGCTGCTAATTGATGCTGCCGGCCATCTACCCCTGGCCGCGCACCACGCCCCCTGCCTACTCATCGGCCATCAAGGCTTACTTGAGTTGGTGCTAGCGAAGGTGGAGAAATCGATGCAACAAAGTTGTCGCCGGGCCCTTTGCCAAGGGAACCAACATGATTTAAAGCAATTACCCCTGCCACCAGATCAGTTATTGCTGCTTGAGCGGGTTATTAAATTGAGAGGGGCACCAGCGCTGGTGCTGAAACAGCTCAGCGAGTTGCTTGGAGAAGATCCTCTTTTAAAACAACTAGAGCAATTGTTAGCGGCCTTAGCGCCGATAGCTGTGGCTAAAGACATTCGTTTGCAACTTGATCCAAGCTTTCAACCCCAATTTGCTCTTTACGACGGCTTGGTAATGCAACTTGTGTGCCAGGGCCCCCATGCGCCTGTGGCAGTAGCAAACGGGGGCCGATACAACAACTTAGTTAATCGTTTTAGCCCATCAACTAGTGGCGCTACAGGGGTGGGTTTTAGTTTTGCAGTTGGAGATTTGAGGCAATTACTGGGATCCGCCAGCGGTCATTCCCCAGAATCAAATAAGCATTGCTGGTTGGTAGCTTTTCAAAATTCAGCCCTCTTAAATCCTGCTCTCGATCTATTGCAACAGTGCCACAGCCGCGGCGAACAGGCGGAACTGTGGCCCCAACCCTGTGAAAGCAAAGAAGACGCAGAAAAGCTTGCAAGTTCGCGGGGGCTCAAGTTGCTCGATTGGCTCACCTAATCCGTAAAATCTAAGGATTGAATTCCTTTCTATGGCCCACACGATTATTAGCAACGTGTGCGAGGGCATTGCAGATTGCGTTGACGCTTGTCCTGTGGCTTGTATCCATCCCGGCCAAGGGGCAAATCAAAAAGGAACTGGGTTCTATTGGATCGATTTTCAAACCTGCATCGACTGCGGCATTTGCTTACAGGTGTGTCCGGTGGAGGGAGCGATTTTGCAGGAGGAAAGGCCCGAGTTGCAACAACGCAATTAAATCGGTTCGGAGAACCCACCCTCAAAGCCCCTTGAGCTAGGGAGCAACAACTGCCTATGGTTCAAGAGCTTTTATAAGTTCCACCCATGACGGTGCTTGAAGAAAACGGCCAGATACAGATACATACAGAAAATATATTTCCAATTATCAAAAAAGCTGTTTACAGCGGCCACGAAGTTTTTCTGAGGGAATTAGTTAGCAACGGCACAGATGCAATTAGTAAAAGACGAATGGCCGCAATGGCAGGGGATTGCAGCGAAGGTCCTGAAGGTTGCATACAAATACGAATTAACCGCGAAGCTAAAACCCTCACCATTAGCGATAATGGTATCGGCATGAATGCCGATGAAGTAAAACGCTACATAAATCAAGTTGCATTTTCAAGTGCTGAAGAATTCCTTGAAAAATATAAAAGGGAAAGCGATGCAATCATTGGCCATTTTGGTCTTGGTTTTTATTCAAGTTTTATGGTGGCAAAGCAGGTTGAGCTGCTCAGCCTAAGTGCAAAGGAAGGCTCCGAAGCTGTTCGCTGGAGTTGCGATGGATCGCCAAATTTCAGCCTTCAAGCAGGCGATCGCAGCGAAGCTGGTACCGATATAATTTTACATCTTCAAGATGAAGAACTCGAATACATTGAACCGGCAAGAATTCGCAATCTAATAACTACATACTGCGACTTTATGCCAGTTGCTGTTCAGTTAGACGGCGAGACAGTCAACAAGCGAGAAGCACCATGGAGACAGAGCCCAAGAGATTTAAGTGATGAGGATTATTTAAATCTATATCGCTATTTATACCCTTTTCAAGGCGACCCTTTGCTTTGGGTTCATTTGAATACAGATTATCCATATAACTTACAGGGTATTTTATATTTTCCACAAATGGCTGGTAGAGGCGATTGGGATAAAGGTGAAATTCGCCTCTACTGCAATCAAGTATTTGTAAGCGACTCAATTAAAGAGGTGGTGCCTCGTTACCTGCTCCCTTTAAGGGGCGTGCTTGATTCACCAGATATTCCCCTCAATGTAAGTAGGTCTGCATTGCAAACCGATCGAAAAGTAAGATCCATTGGAGGCTTTGTAGCTAAAAAAGTGGGGGATCGTTTAAAAGATTTAAAACGCAGTAACCCAAATAGATATGCCGAAATCTGGGAATCTATTGCACCTTTTATTAAAATTGGTGCCATGGAAGATGATAAATTTGCCGAGCAAATTGCTGAAATTATCTTATTTGGAACTACTTTAAAATCAAGTTCCATCAATGTTGTTGAGCCAGAATCTAGCGAACCTGCAGATCCAGATCCGATCGCTTTTGGCCAAAAATCATTCACCACACTTTCTGGTTATCGCTCTCGCACTGAAGCAGCTTGCAAAGATCGAATTCTTTATTGCAACGATGAAGCGGCTCAAGCTGGAGCTCTAGCTCTATGGCAAGGGCAAGGAACAGAAGTGCTGCTCGCCGATTCTTTAATCGACGCTCAATTCATCCCCTGGTTGGAGATGCGCCATAGCGAATTGAAATTCCAACGGGTTGATTCAGAGCTTGATGCCAGCCTCCAGGAGCAAGAGCCAAGCCTTGCTGATGCCGATGGCAAAGAAGCGAGTGAAAAGTTGCGTGACCTTTTCAAGCAATCTTTAGAAAACGAAAAAATAACCATTCAAGTGCAGAGCCTCAAGGGTGACAATGCCCCCGCTGCCTTGATTTTGCTGCCAGAACAGATGCGCCGTCTAAATGACATGGGCGCCTTGATGGAGCAACGCTTACCCGGCCTACCCGATCACCATGTGTTGCTTGTTAATCGACGCCACAGGCTGGTGGATGGCCTTTTAAAACTCTCCGCCGGAGCAGTGATTACCACCAGCCCTGGGGCCAACTCCCCAAGCCTTGAGCTTGCACAACAGCTAAGCCGCCATCTCTATGAAATGGCGAGGCTCGCGGTTGGTGGCCTTGAACCAAATCAATTGGCTGGCTTTCAGCAACGCAGCTGCGATCTGATGGGACAACTGATGGAAAGGGGGCTCTGAGGTAGGGCAGCTATTTTGCTAAAGTAATTAGCTAATCCAGATTGGGAATCGATTAAATGTCTCGGGTGTGCCAGCTAACAGGTCAACGGGCCAACAACGGCATGTCCGTTAGTCACTCCCACGTGCGCACCAAAAAGCTGCAGCAGGTGAATCTTCAATACCGCAGATTGTGGTGGGCTGAAGGCAATCGCTGGATCAAAATCCGCCTTTCCACTAGGGCATTACGCACTGTTCAGAAGAAAGGTTTAGGTGCCTTTGCTAAGGAGCTTGGAGTTAATTTGGCCAAGCTCTAAAGCGAGGCCTCGGTGATGGTTTTTAGAGCTATTAATTTGGCTTTGAATCTGGTTGCTTGATAAAGGTTTATCTAGCTGATTAAACCAATTATTTTTAATTTGTTCTGGATCATTTTGAAGCAGAGCTAATTCAAGGCATTGGCAAGAGAATCCTGCTGCTGCTGCTGAAACTTTGGGGTCGTAGCTCAAAGCGGTACAGGGGGCACCTGTTAACGCTGCAAGAATTAAGGCGTGCAGGCGCATCGCAATTACCAATCCCGATAAAGACGCTTCAGCCATTGCTTCTTCAGGCCGCTCTAAATTCAATTCTCTTGAGCACTGCCAAAGGGCTTCAGGCATAAACCCTTGTTGATACAAATCAAGCAGCATGCCGCGATCTTGATTTGCATGAAACGGCAACCACAACACTTGCCTTTCACTTTGTTGCGCTAGCAACGAAACAGCCCTTAGCAATGTTCGCCATTGAGGAGCCTGCAACAAAGGGGTTGGTCGCCAGGCAAGCACGATTGCACCGCCCTTGCCGCGCCAATGCCCCCTTGCCAACCCCCACACCGGATCAGCACCCACCGGATCTGAAGGGTTGGGATTTCTTCCCAATTCTTTCGACAGAGCAGCGGAATCTGGATCACGCCAACTTGCAGATTGCACATTGGCTAGAAGCAATCGCACCAGCAAGCGGCTGTACCAGCGCCGGAGAGGCCCAAGACCTTGCCCCCAAAGCAGTACGGATTTGCCTTGCAATCTTGCGGCAATAATCAAGGCGCTATAAAAAAACAAGCTTTTAAAACTTGTGCTGTCTTGCAGCAAACTACCGCCACCAAAAATCAAAAAATTACAGCGAATTAAACCTTTAAACGTGTTAACAAAACTGCGCCGGTTACAAGTTTGGACTCCAAAGCGTTTCCGCACCTGAGCCTCATCGGCAGCTGTAACCACAACGCTGCATCCAGCTGGAAGCCCTGCTAGCAAGGCTTCCAATAAAGCGTCGTCGCCAAGGTTGTGTTCGCCGTAGTAACCGCAGATCAGCAGCTTTTTTGAAGTGGAAACCATGGCGATCGCTTGAGCGCCTGCCAGTGTGAGCCATGGCTTTCCTAGATTGGCTTTAATAAAACAAACAATGCACATTCTTTCCTTTCATACCTGGGTGATACATCTCAGCTCTGTATTGGAATGGCTGCTTGCTATTGCCGCTGTGGTGGTTTGGGGTGAGCAACGCCAAGAACCTGAATGGCGCTGGCTCGCCTTAGCCATGTTGCCAGCTTTAGTTAGTGCCCTTTGCGCCTGCACCTGGCACCTTTTCGACAACAGCCTGGAATTGCATTGGCTCGTAACGCTTCAAGCCGGTTTAACCCTTCTAGGTAATTGTTGCCTCGCTGCAGCTGCCTGGTGGCTGGCTCGATCACCTCTGGCGCGGCTGCGATGAACGATCCGGCCGCCCCTTTATTTGCCCTTTCACTCTTTCCATACCTTCTTTTCCTTTGGTGGGCAAAACGAAGTGGCAGGTTTCCAGTGCTTGCCCTTTGGGGCTTTGGCTTAACCCTTTTATTTGTTGCGATCACAATTGTTGCCGCTGCTATCGCCTTAAGCCGCTACGGAGAAGAGTTAGCAAATGTGGATTGGCTTCATGGCGGTGCTGAGGCATTTCTGAGCATTAGCAATTTGGTATTGCTTTTGGGTTTTGGTAGTAAACAAGTCTTACGGGGGCAAGCAAAATCCACCAATGGGTTAGATGATCAGATCGCAGCACGAATGCCCTCGGAGCAATGACCTTTATTCCCCATCTGATCAGCCCACTACTAGCCCTCACCCCTGCGGTGGTTTCTTGGACACCAAAAGTGGGGCTCGTGATGATTCTCTGCAATGTGGTCGCAATCGCTATAGGCAAGGCCACCATCAAATATCCAAATGAGGGCCCTAGTTTGCCCAACAGCAGTTTCTTTGGTGGTTTTGGCTACGGCGCACTGCTCGGCACCACCAGCCTTGGCCACATCATTGGTATTGGTGCCATTCAAGGCTTAGCGGCCTCAGGAGCTCTTTGAGCGCCCACCCATACCAAACAAATACGGCAAGGCCCGCAAGCCATACCGTTCAAATCGATAGTTAAAAAGCAGTTCCGAAAGATCAGAGGCGCTGCAGTGCTTTAAGCCCTGCAGCAATTTTTCCATGCGCTGATCGGCCTGCTTTGTGTGAAGTTTTTGCCAAGTGCGCTGGGCAAGGCGGCCACTTAGGTTCCAGCGAGCTCCGAGTTGGTATTTGAGCTTTTTTTTATAGTTTTTAATTAAGTTATTTGGGTTAGCTAGGTTTGCCAGCAGTAATGGGGCGAGAACTCTGGCGCTCTCCATTGCGTGGCGGATGCCCTCACCCCCCAGCAAGTTGGCGGTGCTCACTGCATCTCCAATCGCTAGTAAGCGGCCGCGGCCATGGCAATCGCTACGACCCACTCGGCTGCGAATTAAACCCCCATGGCGATCTAGCACCCTTGCTCCGTCTAAATCCAACAAACCCAACACTTTTTTTTGTAGAAACCCAAGAGAGGGACCAGCTTGCTTATTCGGATTAAGCAAACGACACACTCCCACCTTGAGGCAACCGGGCTGCATCGGAAATACCCAGCCATAACCATTGGGCACCCAATTGCTGCCGATTAAGAAGCTCAGGCGCTGGCTCCAGCGCTGCCAACTGTTTTGATCCACCTCCAGGAGCCATTCGAGCCCCACTCCCAGCAAAACTGGATCCCTGGCATTTGTGCCAGCTTCAGCAATTAAGCAACGGCTTTGGCCGCTGGCATCCACCACCCAATCGGAACGTATTGAGCTGCTTTCAGCTTTGTGATTTCTCATATGCGTTATGAGCTTCATGCCGCTGCGCTCAAGTTCACAAGCGGTAACGGTGCAGCCAAGCATTACTTCACCCCCCAGGATCTGCACCTGGGCGGTGAGCCATTGGCGTAGAGCAGCGAAATCTAAAACTGCACCTAGTGCCTGGCTTTGTTGCCAGTGGTGCCATTCACCATTTGGGCTTAATAGCTGCCAGCCACACCATCTGGCGGCCAATAGTTCCGCTGGCAAACCAAAACGATCAATGCTGGCAAGGGGTAATGCAGCGCTGCTGAAGGCAGCTTTTGCCATATGGGGCAAGCGATCTATTAGGCAAACGCTTACCCCTGCTTGAGCTAAACAACGGGCAAGCTCCGCCCCAGCTGGCCCAGCACCAACTACAACCACTTCAAAATCGGTCATCCAACTGCTGCTGCGCTAGAGAATTTCAACTCATGCCGGTTGAGCTTCGCGGTGTTGCTGCTTTAAGGCAGACCCAAATTTGTCCAGGATCCGTTGGGCCATCTGGGGAGGTGTTAAGCCAAGAGCCTGTTTGGATTGCTCGGGGCTGGCGTGATCCACCAACCGATCTGGAATTCCGATGCGTAGTAAGGGCACAAGAAGATCGTTGTCTTGAAATGCTTCCAGCACAGCCGCCCCAAAACCGCCCGCTAGGCAACCTTCCTCCATAGTTACCACCAGGCCGATCCGGCGAGCCATCGGCAGCAGCATGGTTTCATCGAGAGGGCGCAAGAAACGGGCATTCACCACAGCAGCCCGCACCCCCTGCTCCTGTAATAACCCCGCTGTAGCCATAGCGGGAGCAACCATGGCGCCATAGGCAACGATCATTAAATCGTCTCCCTCCGCTAATTGTTCAGCTCGGCCAATCTCAATGGGTTCCCAACCCTCTTCTAGAAGGGGAACCCCCTCCCCTTCTCCCCGGGGGATTCGTAGAGCTGTTGGCCCTGAATGAGCGATGCAGGTAACCAACATCCTCTGCAGTTCAGCCTCATCCTTGGGGGCCATCACAGTGAAATTAGGTATACAACGTAGATAGGAAATGTCGTATTGCCCTTGATGGGTAGGTCCGTCGGCCCCCACAATTCCGGCACGATCCAGCACAAAACATACTGGAAGGTTTTGGATACCCACATCGTGAATTAGTTGGTCGTAGGCCCTTTGCAAGAAGGTGCTGTAGATAGCTGCAACAGGCCTTAAGCCATCGGCAGCCATGCCTGCTGCGAGGGTAACTGCATGCTGTTCAGCAATACCAACATCTACGTATTGCTCCGGTAATGATTTCTGTAAAAGATCTAAACCAGTGCCAGTGGCCATGGCAGCAGTAATTCCTACGATCTTTGAATTTTGTTCGCAAAGTTTCAATAAAGTTTGGCCAAACACCTTGCTGTAACTGGGAGGTTTAGGCCTTTTCGCTGGGAAAGATTTACCGGTTGAAAGATCAAAGGCGGATTGAGCGTGATAACCAACTTGGTCTGCTTCTGCATATGGATACCCCTTACCCTTGGTGGTTGCAACGTGCACCAAAACAGGGCCTTCGCAGCGGTGAGCCGCTTGGAAAGTGCGGATCATCGCCCCCATATCGTGGCCATCAACCGGCCCCATGTAGGTGAAGCCCAGTTCTTCAAATACAGCACCAACTTTGGGCACTGCTAAACGCTTCATGCCCTCTTTTAAACGACTTAATTCCGATGGCAGCTGACCATGCATAAATGGCAAACTTTTCACTGCCTCTTCTGCGCTGCCGCTAAGGAATTGCACCGGCGGACTTAAACGCATCCGGTTTAAGTAAGTAGACAACGCTCCTACCGGCGGTGAAATCGACATGTCGTTGTCGTTTAGCACCACCAAGAATTTCGTTTGGGGCAAATGACCTGCGTGGTTGATCGCCTCCAAAGCCATGCCGCCTGTAAGGGCGCCATCACCGATAACTGCAACACATTTATGGCTCAACCCTTGGCGATCCCTCGCTATCGCCATGCCAAGGGCAGCGGAAATGCTCGTGGAGGCATGGCCAGCGCCAAAATGGTCAAAACGGCTTTCGGAACGCTTTAAGTAGCCCGCGACTCCCCCCTGCTGCCTAAGGGTATGGAACTGGCTATAGCGACCGGTAATCAACTTGTGGGGATAAGCCTGATGGCCCACATCCCACACCACCCGATCGTGATCGAGATCGAGAGTTTGATAAAGGGCCAAGGTGAGTTCCACCACTCCTAAGCCCGGGCCAAGGTGGCCTCCAGAGGTGGAAACGGTCTCTAAGTGCTTTTCGCGGATCTGCCGAGCAACTGCTTCCAATTCCTGGATGCTGCTGCCGTGCAATTGATTCGGATGACTCAGCTCGCTGAGGTGCATTCCGCCGGGGCTCTGTGGCTATTGAATCTAGGCCCCCCACACCAAGGTCGAAGATATAAGGATGAAATGAGGCGTTATGGAGGGCTACCTACAAAGAATTTTGAGGGCTCGGGTCTACGACGTAGCCCAAATAACCCCTTTGGAGCTGGCCCCAAACCTGTCGGCACGCCTGGGTCAGCAGGTGTTGCTGAAAAGGGAAGATCTCCAACCGGTCTTTTCTTTCAAATTGCGGGGTGCCTTCAACAAGATGGTGCAGCTCACAGTTGAACAACGGCAGCAGGGGGTAATTGCCGCCAGTGCCGGCAACCATGCCCAAGGAGTGGCCTTAGCAGCGCAAAAGCTTGGTTGCCATGCAGTAATCGTGATGCCCCTCACCACCCCGCGCACCAAGGTGGAAGCGGTGCAAAGGCGGGGCGCTGAGGTGGTGCTCCATGGCGACACCTACGACGAAGCCCATGAAGAAGCACGGAAATTGGAATTAGAGCGGGGGCTCTGCTTTATTCACCCCTTTGACGACCCTGATGTAATTGCAGGCCAAGGCACGATCGGTCTTGAAATCCTGCGGCAATGCTCGGAGCCACCAGCGGCGATATATCTGGCGGTGGGTGGTGGTGGCTTGATTGCAGGGGTGGGGGCCTACGTGAAATCCCTCTGGCCCCAGGTGGAAATAATTGGGGTAGAGCCGGTTGATGCCGATGCCATGACCCGTTCTCTTGCCGCTGGTAAACGTATCTGCCTTGAACAGGTGGGCTTATTTGCAGATGGCGTAGCAGTTCGCCAGGTGGGCGTTGAAACTTTTCGCCTTGCCCAGCAGGTGGTGGATCGGATGGTAACTGTTGATAGCGACGCTATTTGTGCCGCTATTAAAGATGTTTTTGAAGACACCCGTTCAATTCTTGAACCCGCTGGTGCCCTTGCCATCGCAGGCTTAAAAGCCGATGCCTCGAGGCGCCCTAAGGGCCAACAATTGGTGGCAGTGGCTTGCGGGGCAAATATGAATTTTGAAAGATTGCGCTTCGTGGCGGAAAGAGCCGAACTAGGTGAAGAGAGGGAGGCAATGTTTGCAGTAGAGATTCCAGAAGGTCCTGGTCATCTGCGGCAGTTTTGTCGTTTGTTAGGCCAACACAACCTCACGGAATTTAGTTATCGAATGGCGGCAGGCGCAAAAGCGCAGATTTTTATCGGAGTGCAAATTCTTAATCGCGCCGATGCTGATGCTTTAGCAAAAAAGCTGATCAATGGGGGATTTGCCTGTGTTGATCTTTCAGGTAATGAACTGGCCAAGCTGCATTTACGCCACATGGTGGGGGGGCGTTTACCGCAACCCCATAAAAGCGATGGCGCTGCACAAGAACTGCTTTATCGCTTTGAATTCCCTGAAAAGCCAGGCGCTTTGATGGCTTTTGTTGAAGAGTTAAATCCGAATTGGAATATATCAATCTTTCACTACCGCAACCAAGGTTCTGATGTGGGCCGCATCGTTGTGGGGGTGCAGGTGCCACCCCATGAATTAAGCCATTGGCAACAGTTCCTGGATCAATTAAAAGTGCCTTGTACAAACGAAACAGATAACCCTGCTTATCAATTGTTCTTGGTGTGAACGTTGTCTAATCCCGATCTATCTTTGCCGGCACAGCTAGAGGCGGTGCTTTACCTGAAGGGGCGCTGCCTCAGCTTGGGGCAGCTAAGTGAATTGGTGCACTATCCCACTGAAGAAGTGGAACTGGCACTAATTACTTTGATGGCCGATTATGCCCATCGCGATACCGCCCTAGAAATTCGTCAGGAGCCTGCTGGTTTCAGTTTGCAATTAAGGGCTGATCTAAGCGAATTAGTGCGCGAATTAGTACCCGTGGATCTGAGCACCGCCAGCCTGCGCACGCTGGCAACTGTTGCCCTTAAAAAAAGAATCCTCCAATCGGAACTTGTTGATTTACGGGGCAGCGGCGCCTACGACCACATCAAAGAGCTGGTGGAGCAGGGGTTCATCGAAAGGCGCCGCCAGAGTGATGGCAGATCATTTTGGATCAGCCTTACAGAAAAATTCCACCGAACTTTCAGCGTAAAAAGCAGTACTGGCACCGAAGCTGGATAGATTTGGTGAAATTCGTTAGCCCCTTTCCTTAATTCCATGGAAATCAGCTTCTTTTTGCAGGTATTAGCTCAAACCCTGAGTATTTATACGCTCGTCTTAGTGGTGCGCGTGTTGTTGAGCTGGTTTCCAAATCTTGATTGGGGCAACCCTTTGCTTTCGGCCCTGAGCTCAATAACAGATCCATACCTGAATATCTTTCGCGGCTTGATTCCGCCATTAGGCGGGCTTGATTTATCAGCATTAATAGCCTTCTTTGCCCTACAGATCAGCGGAGGCCTATTGAGTCAATTAGCCATGAGCACAGCCCCAGGCCTTAGTTCTTTTCAATAGTTCTTTTCAATGGTTTTTTTAATAGTTTTTTGCCAAAACCCATTACTGCAAGTCTAATTCTTGCTCAAGTGGCAGCAAATCCAATTCATCTGCCGCGGCCCGTGCCCTTACTGGCGCATTGAATCCCTTTGCTTTTGCATTGCTTACTTTTAGGGGCCCCGGAGTGCCAGCTGGCACAGCTAAGCGCAAGGCAAAGGGGGAACTGCCTGGCGGCACGTCACCAATAGAGCCAACTCTGGTGCGATTTTGCAGCACGGGTTCACCGCTGGCATCAAGAATCTGGGCAAATACATCGGTATCCACAACCGGTTTAGAACCGTTGTTAAGAACCTCACCGCGCAAGGCGTAACAACTGGCCCCTAAGGGGCGACGCATATCGGGTTGCGCCCCCACATCAGCCTTGGGGCAGGGCTCAATGCTTATTCCTGAAACCTGGAGATTTGCGGCAAAGGAGGTTGTTGGCAAAGAAAAAAACAGGCCGAACGCAATAAAAAAACCCAAAAAGCAAGCCATCATCGTTCGTCTCCGCTTCCACTAATCACGTTACGGGCGGCGCGACTCTGAAGTTTTTCAAGATTCAACTCCGCAATCGTCTGAAGGCTAAAACCCAATTCATCCGCTAGCTGCGACACATACCAGAGAACATCCCCTAATTCAAGGGCGATCGCCTGCTTATTGGCGCTGCTGAAATCTCCCCCCTGATCGCGTAAAACCTTCTTTACTTTGTCTGCAACTTCACCGGCCTCACCGCAAAGACCCAGTGTGGGGTAAAGGATATTGGCACCTAGATCGGGATATTTGGCGGTGCGCCGGGCCAACGACTGATACGAATTGAGGTCCATTGGTTCCATAGGGTGATAGCTTCCGCACCGTCTCCAGCCAGGTAAATGCCAAAGCCCGACCTGCAGCGACGCACCAAGATTGTCGCCACCATCGGGCCCGCCACCGAATCGCCGGAGATGATTCGTGAACTGATTCTTGCGGGTGCCACTACCTTCCGGCTCAATTTTTCTCACGGCGATCACTCTGAACATGCCCAGCGGGCAGCAACAATCCGGCAAGTAGCCCATCAGCTCGGGGTACATGTGGGCATCCTGCAAGACCTGCAGGGGCCAAAAATTCGTTTAGGACGCTTCAACGCAGGGCCTATCACCCTCGCCAAGGGCGATAGTTTTGCGCTCACGGCAAGGGATGTGGCTTGCGATCAGCACATCGCCACCGTTACCTACGACAAACTCGCCTCTGAGGTGCCCCCTGGCAGCCGAATCCTGATGGACGACGGCAAGGTGGAGATGGAGGTTGATTGGATAGATCACCAGGAACAAACCCTCCACTGCAAAGTAACGGTGGGCGGTGTTCTCTCAAATAACAAAGGGGTGAATTTCCCCGATGTATTGCTTTCAGTGAGGGCTCTCACACCCAAAGATCGCAACGACCTCGCCTTTGGTTTGCAATTGGGGGTTGATTGGGTAGCCCTCAGTTTTGTGCGCAATCCATCAGACATGGAAGAAATACGTGAACTGATTCGCACCCTCGGCCACAGAACACCAGTAATTGCAAAGATTGAAAAATTTGAAGCGATTGATCAAATCGATTCGATCTTGCCTTTATGCCATGGGGTGATGGTTGCCCGTGGTGATCTCGGCGTTGAGATGGCCGCAGAAGAAGTGCCCCTGCTGCAAAAGGAACTTATCCGCAAAGCCAATTCGATGGGCATTCCCATCATCACGGCCACCCAAATGCTCGACAGCATGGCAACAAACGCCAGGCCCACTAGAGCTGAAGTTAGCGACGTAGCCAATGCCATCCTTGATGGCACTGATGCGGTGATGCTTTCAAATGAAACTGCCGTAGGCCTCTACCCGGTAGAGGCGGTAGAAACGATGGCTCGCATCGCTAAACGAATCGAACAAAATTATCCAAATCGTCAGCCCGATACTCAGCTAGCAAGCACCATTCCCAACGCGATTAGCCATGCGGTGAGCACCATCGCAAATCAATTGGATGCTGCCGCGATTTTGCCGCTCACAAAAACAGGAGCCACGGCAAGAAACGTGAGCAAATTTCGGCCATCTACACCAATTCTTGCCGTAACCAGCGACGTAAAAGTGGCGCGGCAGTTGCAATTGGTATGGGGTGTAAATCCCTTAGTAATCAGCACTCAAAGTTCCACCAGCCGCACATTCAGCATGGCTATGGGGGTAGCCCAAGAACAGGGATTACTAGAAGATGGTGATCTTGTAGTGCAAACCGCTGGAACCCTCAGCGGAGTGAGCGGATCCACCGACCTTGTGAAGGTGGGCATTGTTTCTGCGGTGCTTGGCCGTGGCACAGGATTTGGAAACTCTTCTGTGAGTGGCAAGGTTCGATTAGCACAAACCCCTGAAGAAGCTGCCAGCATCGAACCTGGAGAAATCTTGGTGGTAGCTCACACAACAGCTTCCTACCTAGAAGCAATTCGTCGCTCTGGTGGGGTAATTACAGAGGAGGATGGAAGCCAGAGCCATGCCGCTGTAATTGGCCAAAGGCTCGGCATTCCCGTAGTTGTAGGGGTTGCCAATGCAACCCGCGATGTAAGGCAAGGAGAAGTGGTTACCATTGATATCCGCAATGGGTTAGTTCACCGGGGCACCCATGTTCACGACCACAGCAGCGCCGATAACATTGGCTGAAAAACTTTTGGTTGAAACACCATGAGTGCGCGCCTGCCTTTGCGGGACACCATTGGCATGGCCCTTGGAGCGTTGAGTTCAAATCGCTTGCGTTCCGCGCTCACGATGCTTGGAATCGTGATTGGGAACGCTTCAGTGATAACTCTTGTTGGCGTTGGTAAAGGGGCGCAAAACCTAGCTGAGGGGCAACTGAGCACCCTTGGTGCGAATGTTTTATTCGTGGTTCCCGGCAACAACGACACTCGACGCCGTGGCATCGAAACACCAAAAACACTTGTTTTAGAAGATGCAAACGCGATTCTTGAACAGGTGCCAAGCATTAGCCGAATTGCACCTCAAATAACCCTTAGCGAAACAGTTAGGGCCCGTGATTTAAGCGCCACAGCAACAATTTCGGGGATTACGCCTGATTTTTTAGCGGTGCGTCGTTTTGATATGGCCCAAGGGCGTTTTTTCAGCGAAGCCGATATGCAAGGGGCCCGCAATGTGGCGGTGTTAGGACCAGACATTGCTGAAAGATTGCTCCCAGGTGGTTACCCGATTGGCAAGGAGGTACGGATTCGCAACCAGTCTTTTCAGGTGGTGGGAATCATGGCCTCCAAAGGTGCCTTCCTCGGCCAAAATCAAGATGATGCTGTTTACGTGCCGTTAAGCACGATGGTGAGCCGTTTAAGTGGCCGTGATCCAACTTTTGGCACTTCTCTGAGCTTCGTAAGTGTGGAAGCAAAAGATGAACGATCTGTGAGCGCCGCTAAATTTCAAATTAGTAATTTGCTGCGTTTGCGTCACAAAATCTTGCGGGAAGATGATTTTGCGGTGCGTTCACAAAAAGATGCCCTTTCGATCGTAGGAACTATCACTGGCGGTCTCACATTGATGCTGGGTGCCATTGGTGCCATATCTCTCTTGGTTGGTGGCATCGGCATCATGAACATCATGTTGGTTTCCGTAAGCGAACGCACTCAAGAAATTGGTTTACGCAAAGCCGTTGGGGCCCGCAGTAACGACATACTTCTGCAGTTCTTAATTGAAGCTTTAGTGGTTTCTAGCTTGGGGGGCTTAGTGGGCAGTTTGCTTGGGCTCGGCGCGGTGATGGCGGTAGCCGCAGTAACACCCCTACCGGCTTCAATTGGTTTGTGGAATGTGGCCAGCACAGTGGCGCTTTCAGGATCCATCGGCCTCTTTTTTGGTGTGGTGCCTGCGCGCAGAGCCGCAAAAATGGATCCGATCGTTGCCCTACGCAGGCTATGAAATGCCCAGAGGTTGCCCTTGCCATGCTTAAGCGTGAAGGCAGATGGCTTTTGCAATTACGCGACGATATCGATGGAATTGTTTATCCAGGCACCTGGGCGTTATTTGGTGGCCACCTTGAAAGCGGAGAAAGCCCCAACCAAGCTGTGCAAAGGGAGCTAAAGGAGGAAATCAATTGGACCACTTCGCAGCTCGAGCCTTGGTTCAGTCAATCAAGCCCCCAGCGCACAGCCCACTTCTTTCGTGCTGCTCTAACAGTGCCGCTGAGCTCACTAACGCTGTTGGAGGGGCAAGATATGGCGCTTGCCAGCCTTGAGGAGCTTTGCAGCGGCCAGGTAAGCAGCAAGGTTTGCGGCGAAACAAGGTCTTTTGCCCCTTCTCTGCAATGGGCTGTAGATCAAATGTTGCAAGAATATTCGCGCTAAATCACTCCGCTGGCTTCTTTGGGTCTTTACAATTACTAAACATTTTTAGCCATAGGCTGCAACCGCATCCATGAATAATCGCTGGCGCACAATTCTTCTCTGGGCCCTTCCCATTGGCCTCGGTTTGTTTTTGCTCTGGCAAGTGGTGTCTAACGGTGGCCCAGCCAAGGTTGTATCTCAACCAAACCTTGCTCCTCGCAACAGTGCTGTTGCCCGCATGACATACGGGCGCTTCCTCGATTACGTGGACGCGGGCAGGGTTACATCTGTTGATATTTTTGATGGCGGCCGCAGCGCTGTTGTTGAAGCGGTGGATCCAGATATTGACAACCGCGTGCAACGTTTACGGGTAGATCTTCCTGGCCTTGCTCCAGAGCTTGTTAACAAATTAAAAGAAGAAGGAATTAGTTTTGATATACACCCCCCCCGCACTACCCCACCTGCCTTAGGTGTTTTAGGCAATTTATTATTTCCGTTATTACTTATTGGCTCTCTTATTCTGCTGGCTCGCCGTTCTTCCAACATGCCCGGCGGCCCTGGCCAAGCGATGCAGTTTGGTAAAACCAAAGCTCGTTTTGCAATGGAAGCAGAAACCGGCGTGAAATTTGATGATGTGGCAGGTGTAGAAGAAGCAAAAGAAGATCTTCAGGAAGTAGTTACTTTCCTCAAGCAACCAGAAAGATTTACAGCTGTTGGCGCAACAATTCCTCGGGGTGTTCTATTAGTTGGCCCCCCTGGAACAGGTAAAACTCTCCTTGCCAAAGCGATCGCGGGGGAGGCAGGGGTTCCTTTCTTCTCACTTGCGGGCTCTGAATTCGTTGAAATGTTCGTTGGGGTGGGTGCCAGCCGGGTTAGAGATTTGTTTAAGCGCGCCAAAGAGAGCGCACCTTGTTTGATCTTTATTGATGAAATAGACGCAGTTGGGCGCCAGCGTGGGGCTGGTATTGGTGGAGGCAATGACGAAAGGGAACAAACTTTGAATCAACTTCTCACTGAGATGGATGGTTTTGAAGGCAATAACGGTGTAATCATTATTGCCGCAACAAATCGCCCCGATGTGTTGGACTCAGCTCTGATGCGCCCGGGCCGGTTTGATCGCCAAGTAACTGTTGATGCGCCAGATATAAAGGGTCGTCTTTCTATTTTGAAAGTTCATTCCCGCAATAAAACACTTGCAGAAGATGTAAGCCTAGAGATGATTGCCAGGCGTACACCTGGCTTTACAGGTGCAGATCTTGCCAATTTACTAAATGAAGCAGCGATTCTTACTGCTAGGCGTCGCAAAACAGCCACCAGCCTTGCTGAGATAGATGATGCTGTTGATCGTGTAATTGCGGGTATGGAAGGCACGCCCCTCACAGATGGGCGCAGCAAGCGCTTGATTGCTTATCACGAGGTTGGTCATGCCCTAGTGGGCACGCTTGTGCAGCACCACGACCCGGTGCAAAAGGTAACTCTTATCCCAAGGGGACAGGCCCAGGGCCTCACCTGGTTTGCTCCAGATGAAGAGCAAATGCTTGTGAGCCGCGCACAATTGAGGGCCCGCATCATGGGGGCGCTTGGGGGAAGGGCCGCTGAAGCAATCGTTTTTGGCCATGCTGAGGTAACAACTGGCGCTGCTGGCGATATTCAACAGGTGGCCGGTATGGCCCGCCAAATGGTTACCCGTTTTGGCATGAGTGATTTAGGCCCAATGTCGTTAGAAGCTGGTAATCAAGAGGTATTTGTTGGTAGAGATTTAATGACCCGCAGCGACGTATCAGATTCAATAACAAATCGCATTGATGGGCAAGTGCGGCTGATTGTTGATAAGTGCTATCAAGACACCTTGGCGCTCCTTGAGAAGCAGCGCCCCTGCATGGATTGCTTGGTTGAACTCTTAATAGAAAGCGAAAGCCTTGATGGCGAAAAATTTAGAGAGGTGGTGAGTCAGTTTTCCTCTATTCCCGAAAAAGAAAGATTTTCTCCTTTGCTACCTGCGGGCTCTTGATATATCAAAATACAAACATCAATCACTTTTAAAAAATGTCAGAAGATTTAAATGCATTTGTAGGTCCGATTTTCCCTGGCTTAGATGGCACTCACTCACCTCTGGAAGCACATACAAGTTATAGAGGTGAAGATTGGAGCCCAGAAAAGCTAGCCTTCCATCAAAATTTAGAGCAATTTGCGGAACGAGTCGGTTTAATCGTTGCCTTGCAAGGAAACGGAAAAGTGAGCCAAGATCATGCTTATTCCGAAATCAAACAAATATGGAAACAACTCAAAGAAAGCCACTCAGAGCTTTTGAGCAAATAACTGTTACACTGCGTGAATTGGGCGTTGATCTATAACTTTGTCTATTAGCCCATAACTAACAGCTTCAACAGGAGACATAAAAAAATCTCTGTCTGTGTCTTTTTTAACCCTATCTAGAGGCTGATTGGTGCGGCTGGCCAACTCTTCATTGAGGCGATTCTTAAGATATAAAATTTCATTTGCCTGAATCCGTATATCAGAAGCCTGACCCGAAGCGCCACCCAAAGGTTGATGGATCATGATTCTCGAATGTTGCAGACTACTGCGTTTTCCAGCCGCTCCTGCAGCAAGAAGAAATGCGCCCATGCTGGCAGCTAAACCAACGCAAACTGTTTGCACATCGGGCTTTACATGTTGCATTGTGTCAAAAATACCTAAGCCATCGTAAACAGATCCACCTGGGGAATTTATGTATAGAAAAATATCTTTTTCTGGATCCTCAGCCTCAAGAAATAAAAGTTGGGCAACGATTCTGTTTGCAGAATCGGATGTAACTGGTTCACCTAAGAAAACTATGCGTTCCCTTAGCAGCCTTGAATAGATATCAAAAGCCCTTTCGCCCCTACCTGAATCTTCAATAACAATAGGGATCATGGCGTTCTTCAAAGTATTTGCTCAAATACTACTAACTGCCCTATGGCTGCCGAGCGCTAAGGTCGTTTTTATCAGAAAGGGAATCCAGTGGGTGATTGCCAAACCGTGGCAGACAGCAAAAGGCGTTTCTTCGCCGCTTATCCAAGGGTGATCCCCGGGCTCTATCGCCGTGTGGTGGATGAGCTACTTGTGGAATTGCATCTTCTTTCCTGCCAACAGGGCTTCCAAGCAGATGCTCTCTTCTCCCTTGGGCTCACCCAAGTATTCGACAATTTCACCAAGGGCTTCCAACCGGAGGATCGCAGGGAAGACCTTTTTGAAGCTCTCTGCGTTTCCACAAGCCTGAGCACCGAAGAAATGCGGCGGCAAGCCTCAGAACTCACAAACGGAATTTTCCCCCACGGTGAAAAGGAGATCAGCAGCTGGCTAGAAGCCCGCGGAGAGGGGGCCCCTGAACCGCTTAAGCAAGTGTTGCAACAGGCAACTCGCGCTGATTTTCATTACTCCCGGCTCCATGCCGTTGGCTTAATAGCCCTAATCCAGGATCTCAGCGGCGGCAATGATCAAGAACCTGAAGCAATTCGTAAGCGCGCTGCAAGCGTTGGCGAACAAATGGGGCTCCAACAAGAAAAACTTGATAAAGACATGGGTCTTTATGCAAGCAATTTAGAAAAGATGGCCCAAGCGGTGGAAATGATGGAAGAAACCGTGGCTTCGGTAAAACGCCGGCGGGAGCGTCAATCCAGCGTTTCTGAAACACCTATCACTTGAGCAGCAGCTCCTGCCCTACCCGCTCGCCAATGGCCCTTAAACAGGGCCGATTTTTTTAATACCAAAGGCATATTTCCTGGCAACAGGCCGCGTTGATCTAGAAGCCGGGGAGCAGCCACAAGCGTGAGGCCAGACAACTGCTTGAAACCAGATAAAACCACCCCCGGCGCCAGCTGATTATTTGGAGAAGCACCCAGCACAATTAGGAGCTTGTTGTTCTGCTGCCAACGCCAACCGGCCTGCACCCAACCCTTAGGGTTTCGCAGTTCAGAAACACCGTTGCGGCTTTTTAGCTGCAGTTCAACTGGCAATTGTGTTTTTAAACGCTCTAAAAGCTGTTCAAAATCTTGCCGGGCTCGCTTGCCTTGGGGCTTAAGGGTGATCCAAATGCTGGCTTGATAGGGGTTATTCGCTGGATTAAAAAGCAGCTGCAGCTGAAAAGGGCTTTGCAGTAAAAGTTTTTTGCTAGCCCCATCAAGCAAAGGCTCTAACAATGGGCCCAATATTGGGGCCATTGATTCTCCCTGCAATAACAAAGGAGCTGCACTGGTTGGCCAAACGGGCTCTTGGGGTTGTGGCATAGGGCCAGTGGAGCGCAAAACCCCGTCGCCACCCCTTGTTTTTCCCCACCAACGCATACCTTGCAACTGGAAACAGCCCTGCTGCAACGGCATTAAAAACGGCGACCAATTAGCCGTTGTTGCCACCAAGCCAGATCCGGACCAAAACAAGGCTGCATCTGAGCTCTCCAAGGCCGCACAGCGGGGGCTAAAACGATGCTGAGCTGGATTGCGAAGCGATTGCTGCAAACTCTGTAAACCCAAAGCATCAGCCGCCACTACGCGATATGGGCCCCACCTCAGGCTTAAAGGAACCGTATCCGCTTCTTTACCAGCCCTCACCAACAGCAGAGGGGATGAATCCGCATGAGGGCCCCAAATCTGCAACCAAGAACCGTTGCCTTGCCGCCACAAGCGCATTGCTAAAAGCGGAGGCAGGCGTTGTTTCCAGATCCGCGGCAATGGTTGCTGCGGCTGAATCGGCAATCTCTGGGCTAAGGATGCCTGGCTCAACAGTGATTTCAAATCACCCTGCGGAGGCTTAGGGGCCGTGATCCATAAAATAAAACCGCCAAATAGGGGAATGAGGCATACCCCAAAGCTGGCTTTCAATTTTTGCCGGGGCGTCGAGGAGCGCGAGGGGAACTCACTGCCGACCGGCGACGTTTGTCTTTCCATTCCATCGCCGATAGATAAACAACTCCACCACTAACAAACAACAGCAGCAGTGCCGCCACTCCAGCTAAAGCCGAGTTTAAGGTTAAATCGAGTTGTAATTCAGGCATTACAGCCGACTTGAGATTTAGAAATTAATCGAACCATCACCATTGCGACCCCACACCACCATCGCAATAGAGAAGGTAAAAGTAGCTGCTAGAGCAGCCCAGCCCAAAGTGATCAACATATGAAAGCGTTCAATTTCGTTAATCCTACCGAAAGGGGCGCTGAGCGGAGCAGAATAAAAATATCTAGATGTCAACCGTGACGACAAGCACACCCGAACTCAAACCATCCGGGAGCGCCACTCTTGAAAGGGCTCCATACCCGGCTTACAAGGTGGTGGTTTTAAATGATGAGATAAATACATTTCAACATGTAGTGGATTGTTTATTGAAATACATACCCGCAATGAATCCTGATCGCGCTTGGGCCCTTGCCCAAGCCATTGATAACGAAGGCCAGGCAGTGGTTTGGGTGGGGCCGATGGAACAAGCAGAGCTCTATCACATGCAGCTCGGATCAGAGGGTTTATCAATGGCTCCGTTAGAGCGCGCCTGAGGTAAAAATTGGGAAGGCTGGTTATTACCCACAGCACTTACCTCGATGGCTTGATTCCCCTGCTGAAAATTTTAGCTAGTAAACCGTATATAGATACAGTTACCCCAGCAGTTATCAGCAGGGTTAACGGACGCTGTGAGGGATTAAAGATACGTGTATCTACTGAAATTAAAGGCGGTTACAAACTAATTGCCCGTAGGGGAAGTAGTGCCCAAGAGGTATTTGTAGTAACTAAATTGAGCCAAGCTGCTTTGAAGGAACTGCTGGCTGCAATCGATTAAAATTAAAATTAAAAACTATTTAAAGAGTATTTAGAAAGTGTTTGAAAGGGGTGAACCGCCATGCCGTGGTGCCCTCAGTCTTCGACCTGGAAGAACCAGAAGGGAGAGGAAAGCGGGGCTTCATTTCCGGCTACGGGGCCGGTATACGTCACCATCGCGACACCACTCCCATGTCGAAAAGGGAGTCAGATCAGAACACTGGAAAGGGCAAACACCAACGCAGCAGTTCAACTCAAATCTAAGGCTTTCAAGCTGGGTTAGGCCAGATACTTCTCACATTCGCGAGTAATTCCAAGGCCTCGCGGCGGCGCAAAACAGGATCGCAAGCTTGCAGGAGCAGAGTTATGTGGCCAAGCTTGCGACCACGCCTGGTTAAGCGTTTCCCATACCAATGCAGATGGGCCTGAGGTAGAGCCTGCAATAAGTTGCGTTGTTCTTGGTAGGTGTTATGGGATTCTTCAAAGCCCACCAGATTCACCATCAATGCCCCAGGCACCAACAAGGCCGTTGAACCAAGCCGTTGGTTACTGAGCACATTTAATTGTTGGCAAAACTGACTCGTAACACAAGCTTCGATTGTGTAATGGCCGGAATTATGACTGCGCGGCGCCAATTCATTTATCAGCAAACCCTGGGGGGAAAGAAAGAATTCAACGGCTAATAGCCCCACGTAGTTGGTTGCGGTAACAATTGAAACCGCCATGGAACGAGCGCGGGCTTCAACGCCGTGGTTCACATGGGCCGGGGCAAGCACCCATTCGCATTGCTGTTGGTGTTGGTGGGTTTCCACCAGAGGGAAAACGCTGATCTCGCCAGCTGAATTTCTTGCCACCAAAATTGAGAGTTCTTTTTCATAATTCACCAATTCCTCAAGAATCCATTCGCGGCAATCCACTCGCATCATTAGAGCCTCGAAGGCAGCACGGTTGAGCAATTTCTCCGTACCTCGCCCGTCGTAGCCGCCAGCGGCGGCCTTTGCCATCAATGGAAATTCAAACTGCGCAGGCAGCTTTCCACCAGCACTAACAACAGTTGCCAGGTCACACCAGCCTGGGCTTGGCAAATTGAGCCTTTCCAGCAAGTTGCGTTGCTGGCGTTTATCCACCACCTGCGCCAACACTTCAGCGCAGGGTTGAAATTCAACTCCCTCAACCTCTAATGCCTGAATTGCTTCAAGATCTACCCATTCATTTTCAAAGCCAATTCGCCTGCACTGTTTTGCCAATTGGGCAGTGGCATCACCATTTTCAGAGGGCCCAAAAACTGCAGCTGCTGCAAGAGCAACTGCAGCATCATCAGGATCACTGGCCTGGAGGTGAAGTTCCAGGCCCATCTTTTGGGCAGCCTCAGCAAGCATCCCAGCCAGCTGACCACTACCAACTATTCCAACGGGCATCAAAAGCTGCGTTGCTTAATCCAACATTTTAGGCAACCCTGCCCCTTTGAGAAGCTGTTGCAAAAGGCTAAGCAGTAAAACCACCAGGAATAGAGCGAGCCCTGCAGCGCAGGCGTAGCTGATATCTAATTCCTGAAAGGCAAGGTCGTATACGTAGTAAACAACTGTGCGAGTGGAATCTGCTGGGCCGCCCTGGGTTAACAAGAACACCTCCTCAAATACCTTTGTTGCAGCAATTGATGAAATCACAGCCACCAATGCCACATAGGGTTTTAACAGCGGAAGGGTGATATCAAGATGCTGGCGCCATCCGCGACTGCCATCAAGTTCGGCTGCCTCATAGAGATCTTTTGAAATTCCCTGTAGACCACCTAAAAAAATCACCATGTAATAACCAATTCCTTTCCATAGAGTTACAAACATCACCGCAAACAAGGCAAGGCTAGGGTCGCTTAAGAAACCAATTGCTTGAAATTTTTCACCAAAAATGAAACCACCCCAACCGTTTAACAGCCCGTTTTCGGCATAAATCCAGCGGAAGGCAATAGCCGCAACCACCACAGAAACCAACACGGGAGTGTAGAAAGCACCGCGAAAGAAATGCATTCCAGGCAGAGCACGGTTTACTAAAACCGCTAGAGCAAGGGAGCCCACCACCATTGGCGGCACCACCCCCAGCAGATATAAAAAAGTGGTGCCGAGAACCCGTAAAAAAAGTGGATCAGTTGATAATCGCCTCAAATTTGACAACCCGATGAATTGCAACGGTGCATCTAGATCAAGTCCTGATCGGGTAAAACTCATCACTAAAGCCATCAGGGCTGGCAGCAGCACAGTGAGCAGCACGAGCAGGAGGGCTGGTGCAATGAACAGCCAAGGGAGCAGGGGTGATCTAGACAATCATCAATCCCACAAACCGCTCCATTCTGGGGCTAGATGGCCATACATTAATTACTGCGGAAATGGCGTCAAATGAACGTTGATAAGGCCTTGAGCAAGGTTTTGGTTGAGCTTGGCGAGAATTCTTATGCGATTCAGATCGGTTGCGGTGCCATTGAATTGCTGGGGCAAGAAATAAGCAAACTCGGCTTCAAATCTGGCGCTCGGGTTTTAGTGGTAAGCCAACAAGCCGTTGCTCAGCATTACGGGCAGCAACTGCTAAACGGCCTCAACCGCGAGGGCTTTCTCACTGAATTACTACTTCTGCCGAGTGGAGAAGATCAAAAGAATCCTGCCTCCATTTCCAAAATTCATAACGCCGCATATACGCATCAATTAGAGCGCAGCTCATTAATTATTGCTCTTGGTGGAGGTGTGATTGGAGATATGGCAGGTTTTGCGGCTGCCACCTGGTTGAGGGGTATTGCCGTAGTGCAGGTACCCACCACCCTTTTGGCGATGGTCGATGCCTCTATTGGTGGTAAAACCGGCGTAAATCATCCTGGTGGTAAGAATTTAATTGGTGCTTTTCATCAACCAAAACTTGTATTAATTGATCCAAATACGCTCAGTACCCTGCCGCAGAGAGAAGTAAGAGCGGGCCTAGCAGAAGTTATCAAATACGGTGTTATTGGTGAACCGGTGCTATTTGATGCACTTGAACAACATGCCAAACTTGGCAGTATTGATGAGATTGGTGAATCATTGCTGCTGCAAATCTTGAAAAGGTCTGCTGCAGCAAAAGCACGGGTAGTGGCAGCAGATGAACGGGAGGGAAACCTGCGGGCGATCCTTAATTACGGCCATACCCTTGGTCACGTGCTGGAAACTCTTACGAGCTACGAGAAGTATTTACATGGTGAGGCGGTTGCTTTAGGCATGCTGGCGGCAGGTGAATTAAGCCTTCAACTCGGTTTATGGCCTGCCGCTGATCAACAACGCCAGCGCCAAATAATTGAACGCTGTGGCTTGCCTTTAACAACACCAAGATTTGAAGCTGAAGAGGTTCGAAATTGCTTATTACGCGATAAAAAAGTAATTGCTGGCAGGGTGCGATTTGTGTTGCCAACTGGAATTGGCGCGGTGGTAATTCGTGATGATGTAACCCTTGACGCAGCAATCGAGGCCCTTGCAAGCATCAGCCACTAACAGATAACAACTGCACCATCCCTGGCAATCCCGGAGTACACAGCTGCAGCCACCAAAACCCACCTAATTGATAAGGATCTACCAATCGCTGGTATTCCTCGCGGCGGGCAAGGCGCCAGCTAATCGGGGCAATACCTGGGGTAGATAGCTCACTCCAGAGTTGCGCCAACCCCAAGCGCAGCAGGGCTTCGCCTTGTAATTCTGCCCCCTGCCAACACCAACCAGTAGTGGTTGCGAGTTGTTCCACCAGGGTGTTGCAAACATGGGCTGTGATGTCCCAACTGCCGGGCTCAGCAAGTAATTCAGGGCTGGCGACTTGGGCTCGGTAGGCCAGTAAGGTGCCTCCATCACGATTAGGTGCGTAATAACGCTTTGCCGGATGGCCGTAATCAATCGTTAGCAGCCAACCCTGCTGCAAACCTTGGCGCACCTGCTGCAACCAAGGTTCAAGGCTGGGGCACCATTCACTGCACCAACCCTCCGGCCTGTTGCCACCATTTGTTTCTAAACCCATAGCCTCTAGCTGTTCAACACTTTTTGCTGCAAGCGGCCTGCCTGTGTGCCATTCAAATTCACCTTTTGAAGAGAGCACCACATCAAGGCCATGCCAATTGCCTTGAAACAGCACAAACCGCTCAACTGGAAGCGCATCGAGTAACTCATGAGCCAGCACAATCCCCCGTCTAGGTTCGCTAATTAGTTCATCTGGCTCAGGCCAATAGCAGGGAATAGTTGAATTCTTGAGGGTTTCCTGTTGGACCATGCGCAAGGGAGCGCTTGATTCCAGCAACACAATTTCCAAGCGGGCAAGCCATGGAGGGCTAAGGGCCAGCAGAGCCTCAACCAATTGCAGCGCCAGCAAACCGTTGCCGGGGCCCCACTCAATCAAACTGAGCTTGCCGGGCTGTGCTGAAAGCAGATCAAAACAGGGAATCAATTGTTTTAAAAGCAGATCTGCAAGGCCTGAGCCAAGGGAAGGCGCCGTAACAAAATCACCCCTTGGGCCAAAACAACAACGGCCACTACCGTAGAAACCATGCTGGGAATCGTTCAGCAGCCAGTCCATCACTACAGCGAAGGAAGCCCTTCCGCCATGTTGAGCTAAAAGCTGCTGCAACCAAAGTTCTGAGTTGTCAGCCACAGCTGCTCCATGGATCGATAACAATGAGTTTTAGTGGATGAGTTGCTGTGATTTCTATCGGGGCGGTTTCCAGGTGGTTGTTGGGTCTATTGCTTATTTGTTCTACGGCATTTATGCAGGCGGAGCCTGCTATGGCTTACGACAACGCCGATTTATTGCCTGATCACCCAACCCCAGTAATCGATCTAGCTAAAGCCCTCACAGACCAGCAAAGACAGTCTCTTGAAACGGAACTCACCGATTTTGAAGCCAAAAGCGGCTGGAAGTTGAGGGTTCTTACCCAATACGACCGCACCCCTGGCCTAGCGGTAAAACAATATTGGGATTTAGATGAACGCAGCTTGCTATTGGTTGCAGATCCCCGCGGCGGCAACCTGCTTAATTTCAACGTGGGAGAAGCATTGTTTGCTTTGATGCCACGCACCTATTGGGTGGAACTGCAAACCAGATTTGGCAATCAATATTATGTAAAAGACAATGGCGAAGATGGGGCAATTGTTGATTCTTTAGCTGCAGTTGAATTCTGTTTGAACAAAGGTGGTTGTCAGGTAGTGCCCGGACTACCCGAAGAGCAATGGCTTCTCACTTTCGCCGCCTCAATACTTGGAGGCCTTGTTGCTGGTTTTGCAGCTTTTCCTAGAAAAGAAGGCATCAGGGTTGCTTGGAATTGGCTCTTACTTATGGCACCCCTTTGGCTACTAATTTTTGGATTTTTTGGTTTGGCTCCAATCCTCACTCGCACTTCAGATTTAATGCCGTTAGCAGCAAATTGCCTCGGTTTCTTAACTAGTGCTGGATTGGCATATCTAATTGCCCTTAAAACTTTGCCAAAACCCGGATCAGCAAAAATCAGTTAACGCTTAAAAACTTTTTAAAGCACATTCAAGGCTGTTATCTGAGCAGGGTGGA
>NZ_CEXBMR010000002.1:0-11633 GCF_982614295.1 Synechococcus sp. | reverse complement strand
GCTGTAACTCAGTTAGACGCTTCACTGGCTGTCCGTAGTAGCTGCTACCCCTGAGGGTTGGGAAAGATGCCCACTCCGGAGCTAATTTTGCTGCTAATTCAGCGCTGAAGATGCCTTGATCAGCTATTGAAAGTGCACCTCGCTTCTGGATCAAAAAAAGAGCGGCTTGATCTTGTACTTGTGGGTTAAAACCAACTAAACCCATAGCTCTAACAACAAGCCCCCAGGTGGCGGGCATGAACTGATATGCCCCAGCAGCAGCACTGGCATAACCAGTGGTGTAATTCACTTTGTCTGGGTGGCGCTCAAGAGAATCCATCAAGCTGCCGCCGAACATCACCCGATAGCCAAGATCTGTACCTTCTTTCCAGGTGCCTTCCGCGTAGCGAATCGTATTAAGCAAGGCACGACGTTCAGCGGTGATTGCAAAAATGCGAGGAGCACTGGGAAAACCAGGAAACTGAAGGCGAGGAAACGATAATTGAGCCAGATGCTTTGGAGCCCGATCAGCTAAATCGTTGGATCCTCCTTTTTCAGAAGAAGCAGTAACTGCTAGGGCAGGGGGCATTAGTGCTAGGCAGCCGCAAAAGAGAAATAACGTACCCAACCGGCTCGATGCAGTAAGTAAAGAAAAATTCAAACGTGCAACCTGAAGTTTGACTAAAAATAAATTTTTGCCGCTCACGAGATCTTTTCAGAAACGGACTGGCCGAATATGGTCGAAAAAAACCTGGCTAGATTAACCACTGACCAGAAAATAAATTGTCTACTCCCTAGAGGCTGTTTGCCTCAGAATGCTTGTTCTTAATATTTTAATTAAAAACTGGGCTGCTTCAATTTCACCACCCCTGGCGAGTGCAGGTTTTGTAGGGGGGGTTAATGGGGTATCTAGGTGCCAATCCCCCGCCAAGAAAGCCGCCAAACTCAATTGGCGATGCCATCCATGTTCTTTTAATCCCGCCATGAGAACTTCAGCCTCCGCAAAGCCCTGGCGTTCAACCGCAATCACGCCAAGGCCCTGACCCAAGGCTTCACAAAAAGTGCTGTAGCCGGGTTTTGTAATTACCACACTGCAGATCGGCATCAGATCAAGGGGCCGCAGATCAGCAGGCAACAGCCTGGCGTTAGAGGCTTTAGCTAATTCAGGGTCTGTAACAACAAAACCCCAATCGGGCCATTGCTCCAGCAGCTGATGCGTGCAGGCAAAACCAATGCCGCCAAAACTCAGCAGTGCTGTTTTTTGCTTTTCCCAACCCCAGCCAAATCTTTGCCGCAGTTCATGGCTGGTAAAGCTTGGTGTTCCCGCACTCAAACCAATTTGCTTTTGCGGTAAATCCCAATCCATCCCAAGCGAAAAAGGACAGCGCAGAGTGGCAGCACCGCGGCGATAAAGCTGATTGCTTTGCTCAGCCCAACTAAGCAAAGGGCCGCCCAGTTCTTGATAGATAGAATCCCAGCCAAAATTTGCTTGCCACACCAAGGGCACACCAAGACCTTCAGCTAACAGCACTGCAGCAGGCGGAACATCCGCCAAGACAAGGGCTGCTTCCCCAGGCCACCTCATAGCCGTTATTAATGCAACTTGGTTCTCCACCTGGGCTGCCAGTTTGGGCTCCAGCTCATCTAGCGCTTTCAAGGTGGCTAGGGGATCACTAGCTAACGCATCCGCCTGGATCACCCCCACATCCCATTGGCAATGGTGGTGAATGTGGGGAATTGCGGCAAATGTTTGGTTTAGGAACTTTTTTGGAAGTGGCGTAGAGAGCACAAAACGACAATGGGGTTCAAGCCTCTGCAACGCCGCCAAAAGTGCCGCCACCCTTGAGCCATGGCCGTAACCATGGCCACTTATGCAGGCCACAATCAACATGGGCCACTATTAGCTAACGGCAGTACGTCTTCTTCCACCAAAGCGCCATTCGGTTGATACCAACGATGGGACGCCAGCAAAACATTGCCATTGTTATCCATTTCCACCCAGCTGAAATGCCTTAAAGGGCCATTTTCACTGCATTCACGATGACGTGGCACGCAGGCAGCATTTAAATAAATCGTTCCTTGCCGGTCGCGATGCAAAGTGCGGCGATTGCCGGCGCCTCGGCGTAAGCGGTGGTGCATATGACCAAAAACCACTAAGGGCACTGGCCTTTCCTTGCGTATGCGCAGTATTGCTTCTTGAAGATCTTGGTCGCCCCAATCACAGGCGGGAGGCTTCCAGTCTTTTCCGCAGAGATCAGCGGCAGCGCTTCCAAGGCCGCTGGGTCCGGCGTGGGAAAGCATCACAAGAGGTATTCCGGCAGGAGCACTCAAGGCAGCCTTGATGATGCGGTTGGCGGAATCAAAAAGATTCATAACCCCCCAATGGGATTTAACCGCCTCCGATAGCCTAAATCCGCCTCCAGCACTGCCGGGTCTACCACCCACCACCGCTAACCCGGGGGGATCTAATAAACGCAAACCCCAACCGCAATGCAGTTCACCAAGGGCCTGCTCCATGCGACCAAGAGTGCGACCAGAACTATCTTTGGCGGCATCGTGATTTCCGAGCACGCACGCAACCGGAACATGCAATTTGCGTAGGCGCAGGGGCAGGCGCACATCCCCGTCTGCCAGGTCGCCAACTACCAAAAGGGCATCTGGAGCAAGTTGAGCCATCACAGCATCGTCGTGGTGGTCCCACTGGCCATGGAGATCTCCGGCAATGGCCAGTTTCAGCACAAATGCTCCCTTGTAACTTTCTAGGCTGCTTGCATCCTCCCTCGGCAGGCTCACGCATGTTCGTAAGCAGCGCCCCAAGCAGCAGCCAAATTCAGCGAATTGCTGCTTTAAAAGATCAGCGCAAAGCTGTAATCCTTGCCCACTACTACCAAGAGGAAGAAATCCAAGACGTGGCCGATTTTATCGGCGATTCCCTTGAGCTATCCCGCAAAGCTGCTGCCACCGATGCAGAGGTAATCGTTTTTTGCGGCGTTCACTTCATGGCTGAAACCGCAAAGATCCTCAGCCCCAACAAAACTGTGCTTCTGCCAGATCTAAATGCTGGCTGTTCACTTGCTGATGCCTGTAGCCCAGATGAATTTGCTCAATTTCGCGCTGATCATCCAGGCCATGTGGTGATCAGCTACATAAATTGCTCCGCAGCAATAAAGGCGCAAAGCGATTTGATCTGCACAAGCAGCAATGCGGTGGCAATGGTGAAATCAATTCCTGAAGAACAAGGAATCCTTTTTGCACCAGATCAAAACCTAGGTAACTGGGTGCAAAAACAAACCGGCCGCAAACTTGTGCTTTGGCCGGGCA
This sequence comes from Synechococcus sp., assembly GCF_982614295.1. Lineage (NCBI taxonomy): Bacteria > Bacillati > Cyanobacteriota > Cyanophyceae > Synechococcales > Synechococcaceae > Synechococcus > Synechococcus sp. The sequence goes on along the minus strand of NZ_CEXBMR010000002.1, from coordinate 8,333 downwards.
GTTGCATTGTGCATGAAACCTTTAGTGAGGCAGCTGTTTTCAAATTAAAAGCCGCCCATCCCAAAGCGGAGCTAATCGCCCATCCCGAATGCCAAAGCCACCTGCTCGATCTAGCTGATTTCATTGGTTCCACCAGCAAATTGCTATCGCACAGCAAAACAAGTACTGCTTCGTCCTTCATTGTGCTTACCGAGCCAGGGATCCTGCACCAGATGCGTAAGGCTGCTCCCCATAAGGAGTTCTACGGGGTACCTGGTCTTGACGGCTGCAGCTGTAATGCTTGCCCTTATATGCGTTTAAACACCCTTGATAAATTAGAAAATTGTTTAAAAACTATGGCTCCTGCCATCAATCTTGAGGAAAGCCTGAGGCTTAGGGCTCTAGCCCCAATCAAAAAAATGCTGGAATTAAGTAGCTGAAGTGTCCTGCAATGCTGGTGCGAGCTGATTTATTTGCTTATATAACGAAAAGTGTTTGCTTTAGCTAATGGGCAGTAGCCGCAAGAGCAGCACTGAGTTGGCGTCAACAGCCTCTTCAAGGGGCAATAGAGGTTCTACGCCAAAACCCCATGGCAGAGTTGCGAAAGGGAAGATTGCAGCAAAGCCTGCTAAATCAAAACGCAGAAGCAAAAACGAACAAAAAATCAATGTTTTTAAACGTCGCCTCAGCTGGCTTGGTTGGAGCGCAATCGGAGTGCCTCTTGCCGCCCTCACATTTTTGGTGGTGATTGCCCCCTCAAGCAACCGTCGACCAGGCGGCAACAATCAAACCAGCCTGGCCAGCCTAAATGCCACAAACGAAAGCTTCCAGTATTTACCCAATAACGATGTTTATGCCCTCAACTTTGATCCCCGCAAGGTAGCTTTCGGAATGCTTGAGGGTTGGGATCGCGAGCAAGAAGCCTTCAACGACAACAAAGCTCTCGCTTTTGTAAGCGGGCCGATGTATGAGCGCTACAACGATCCTGATCAAGAGGTAACTGTTCCCCTCGGCGATATCAAACTTGGCAATCAAATTTGGCGAGGAAGAAACCGAAGCGCAGCCAGGCAGCGCGCCTACATGGGTATTACTCACCAAGGCAAGGTTGACTTTGGTTATGGAGAATTAACTGATGCCAGAGCGGGGGAATACGAAACATTTATTGGTGGTTTGCATTCGCTTTACAACAACATGCAATCTCCCCCCAGTGAATACAAAGGGGCCTACAGCGTGAGCATGGGTCAGCAAATTCGCTATTACCTGCCCAGGGTGCGCATGGTTTTGGGTTTGCGTAGTGATGGCCGCTTAGAGGTTTTCATGAGCCGCGATGGCCTCACCCTCGAGCAAACCAAAGAGCTCGCACGCAGTAGAGGTTTAGTTGCTGCTTACATGCCTGATCATGCTTCAAAAAGCCGTCTCATTATTCCTGGCGTAAAAGGCTTCAGCGAAGAAGATGCCAATTGGATCAGCGGTGGCGCCACCAGCTTTGTGCACGTTCCTTACATGCTCAAGCTCGAACCAAGATCTTTTCATCTTCAAGGCAATCCTCTGGCAAATATCAACCCCTTGGGAAGGCTCAGCGGTTGCTCAAACCCTCTGGATTGCAGTTTCAAATTGGGCGGCCAGGTGATGGATAAGGCAATGGCAGGTTTAAACCGTTTAATGGAAAAAGGAGTAGTGCCAATTGCCCGATTGTTTTGGTCGCCATCAAAATCACCAACCGCCTCTCGCCCCTCAAGCGCTGCACCGATGCGAGAACCCCCCATCACCGCAGATCCCGCCCTTGCACTTAATGCAGCTGCAGCACCCCGTATTCCAGAACTCCCTGGAGCAGGTATTGGCTTAGGCACCCCTTTCAATCCGGCATCAATGGCGCCTGATCTACCTGCTCCGGAAAACTACGAGTCAGCGCCTGCGATAGCGCCAAGCCAAGCCGTATACGATCCCAATCTTTCGATCACAGCCGGCAGCGAAAATCGTGTAACCCCTGCCCCTCCTGTGTTGCCTCCGGCCTCCCCACCAGCCCCTTAACCAGCTTCAGCGAGCGCTCGCACCACATCTCCACGGGTGAGCACACCCACTGGCATACCCTCTGGGTTTAATACAAATAAGCGTTGAGTTTTACCGTTGTGCAATAGTTTTGCGGCTTTCGGTAGAGGTAAATCAATGGCACATGTGTGGGGATGGCGATTAATTAAATCAGAAACATTATTTCCTAAAACTTGGTGCACTTCTTTATCCCATTGCAGCGGATTTTTGAGGTAGATCACACTGTCTAGCAAGAGCACATAAGGGCCAGCATCAAAACCACTTTCACGAACCATTAAATCCTGTTCACTAAGTTCCCCCAGCAGCGCACCTTTGGCATCAATTACAGGCAAGGCACTGATGTGATGCTGATTTAGTAAAGCAACTGCTTCCTGCAGGGGGGTAGTTAGTTCCACCGTAAACAATGGGCTTGTCATCACCTCTGAAACCAATCGCTGCATCACCATGAAAACTGTTTCAGCTTGAGTCATTCTGCAGGGCAATGAACCCCAATCTCCTTCGCTTTACAGCTAACGGGCTCACCATTGGACGCGCCCTATTGGGTTTGCCCTTGATAATTGCCCTCGGGCAAGGCCAAGCCAGCCTTGCCTGGATCCTGCTGCTAGTTGGCGGCCTAAGCGACTGGGCCGATGGCTGGCTAGCGCGCCGAGCCGGTGGAGGCAGCATCTGGGGTGCTCAGCTGGATCCCCTAACCGACAAAATTTTTTTATTAGCGCCACTGCTCTGGCTAACTCAACAACAACGATTACCCCTTTGGGCCCTCTGGCTTTTAATTAGCCGTGAGCTTTTGATCTCAAGTTGGCGTGGCGGGCAAGCCAGCGGTGGCGCCGCCTCAATGGCAGGAAAGGCCAAAACATTGCTGCAATTTGCGGCTCTACTCTTAATGCTCTGGCCCCCAAAATGGCTGCCACCACAGGTAGTTAGCACAATTCAGGGGCTGGGCTGGTGTTTGTTTTGGCCATCACTATTGCTTGCTCTTTCTTCCGCCTTGGGCTACCTAAAACCAAAAAGTAATTAGTTTTTCCACAAGAGAGCATCGGAGCTGCAATCAACTTTTTGATCGGGCCGCAGGCCGTAATCATTTTTAAAACTATCGGCAAGCCCGGCATCAAGATCAAAACGAGGCGTAAAAGCTAATTCCCGCTCAAGCCGATTCACATCAACTAAAAAATGATTAAGCCGCAACGGAAATGCCTTACGCGCCTTGGGATCAAGGCAAGAGGGATCAAAACTGCGCATTTCAACGGTGGAGGGATCCCTGCCACAGGCCCTTGCTGCTGCTGCAACTAACCCTCTGAAGCTCACCCCTTTACTGCCGGTGCAGTTGTAGATCCGATTTATTGATGCATCTACCTCGAGGCAACGGGCCATTGCCACGGCTAGATCATCCACATGGCCCAATTGAGTGATGGTGGAACCATCACCGGGGAGTGGAACCGCTAAATCCTGGCAAATGCGAGCAAAAAACCAATTTTCAACTGGGTTGTAGTTACCTGGCCCGTAGATGTATGTGGGCCGAAAACTGGTAAAAGGAATCCCTTGCTGCCGCAACCAATCCTCCGTGCAGGCCTTTCCTGCATGGCGGCTGGAGGGATCTATTGGAGATTCCTCATCTAAAGGCCATAGTTCGCTGTCGGCATAAACGCCAGCGGAACTCACATATACAAAGCGATGGGAGGGCGCGCCGGTGCAAGCCAGCACAGCTTGGCTTTCCTCCATGGTCCTACCAGAACTATCGATGATCACCTCAAAAGCTTGGCCTTGCAGAGGAGCCAGGTCTGCAGCAACATTGCGATCGCCGCTTAAGTGCAACACTCCAGTGGGAATGGGCTGGCGCCCCCTCGTGAAAAGGGTGAGTTGATGACCAGCTGCAAGTAATTGCTGCACCAAAGGTTTACCGATGAAGCGGGTACCACCCATCAACAAAATGCGCATTCTGGGATCCTCATGACTGGGTTCATCCTCCCTTGGCGAGAATGCCAAAACAAAAAAAACCTGCGATGCAAATAATTCCCGCGATCGATCTACTAAATGGGCAGTGCGTAAGGCTTCATCAAGGCGACTACGAAAAAGTTACCCACTTCAGTGCAGATCCAATTGAGCAAGCCCTGGAATGGCAGCGGCAAGGGGCGCAGCGCCTGCATTTGGTGGATTTAGATGGGGCCCGCAGTGGGGAACCAATAAATCATCCTTTGGTGAGGCGAATTACAGAAACTCTTGAAATTCCGGTTCAGCTGGGAGGAGGCATAAGAAATGCCGCAAAAGCGGCAGAACTACTTTCATGCGGGGTTAATCGGATAATCCTTGGCACCGTTGCAGTGGAACAACCCGAGCTGGTGCTGGAGCTGGCCCAGCGTTACCCCCAGCGGGTGGTGGTTGGAATTGATGCCAGAGATGGAATGGTGGCAACTAAAGGCTGGACGCAGGCAAGCCAAGTAGATGCAACGAAGCTTGCTAAAAAATTTAACGGCATTGGGTTAGCTGCTTTGATCTGTACAGACATAGCCACAGATGGAACCCTTGAAGGGCCGAATCTGCAATTTTTACGCTTAATGGCGAAGGCGAGCGGAACCCCAGTAATCGCATCAGGGGGCATAGGCGATCTCACTGATTTATTAAGTTTGTTGCCTCTAGAAGCCGACGGAGTGGTGGGAGTAATCGTGGGTAGAGCTCTCTACGACGGCAAATTAAATCTGCAGGAAGCAAATTTGGCGATCGGGCCCAAAAGGCTTCAAGACCCGCCATCGCTGAATCCAAATAAAGGCACTTGCTAGCTCCATATGATGGGGCTATGACAATAAGAACAGCTGATTTAAATGGCGCTTTTCAGATCTGCCGCAGCCGAGGGTTGCGGCTAAGCCGACAGCGCAAATTGGTTCTGGAAATACTTTGGTGCAGTGGCTCACATTTGAGCGCAAAGGAAATATATGAGCTGCTAAATACAAATGGACGCTGCATAGGCCACACATCGGTTTATCAAAATCTTGAATCGCTGCATGCCCACGGAATAATTGAATGCCTCAAAAAGGACCAAGGCAGGCTCTATGGGCATCGCGCCGATCCCCATAGTCATATCACCTGCCTTGAGAGTGGCGATATTTATGATTTAGACTTAGAATTGCCCAAGGAACTACTCAATTCAATTGAATCTAAAACGGGATTCAAAATCGAAAGCTACAGCCTGCAATTACAAGGTAGGCGAAACTAAATGAATAATGAATCGCTAGATCTAAACAAGCAAAGAATTCTTGTAGTTGGGCAACAATGGCAAGCCCAAGCCCTCATAGAGCTGTTCAAAACCAAACACCCAAATTGGCATATAGATTTACAAGCAAGCCTTCAAGAAAATAATAAATCTAATCCAAACAGAAGTGCCAAAAGCTTCCAGCTAATATGCTGGATACAGCAAGATCCTCTGACGAGTAATGTTCTCAACGAAGAGTTGAAGCAATGGGGATTGCGAGAGCCGGGAACTCCATTGATATTGATAATAAATAACAGCAAGAATTATCAGCAGGATTTACTATTAAAACTTAAAGTAGATGGCTTGCTAGAGCAGCCCAGCTTGGCGGAAATAAGTGAAGCCATGGAGCTTGTACTAAAAGGTGGCAGGGTATTTAGAATCAATCAAGAAGAAAATTCAAATAATACTAGAGGCTATAACAATCAAAAAACCCCTTATAGTCAAGGCCTTGGTTGTATTTTATTAAAAAGCGGTTTAATGCAAGTAGAACGGGAAATAAATCGAATTCTTCAGATAATTGCAACAGAAAGGGAATCAGGGTTATTTACTTTTGTAATGTACGGACGCTTAAGGGAACTGCGTATGGCCCGCAAAATATTACATTTTATCTGGGGAGGATCCAGCGAAAACGTTCAAATAGAAAATCATGAAAGCAAAGAGAATCTACACATTTGGCTGCCTCAGCGCGGTGGTATTAATTTACTTAGTCAACTTCAACTAAATTTAGCAAACAGCTGTAAAGATTTAGTAGCAGATGAATCGAACCAACTGCTAGCGCTTGAGGCTTTGCTACCAGAGCGGCGCCTAAATTTATTCGAATGCTTGCTAAATGAATTTAAGATTCTTGTTGAGAAAATCTCACAAGAAAAAACAATTATGGAAAGTTCAGTTGTTGACTTATGGCTTAATCAACAACTATTACTCAGGCAACGAGCTCTACTTCAATTAGTGGGGCCATACACTCAGATGCCTAAAGAAGGCAGCCTTGTTCGGCTTGCCGACACATTACTCCAAACTTCAAATCTTCAAGATGAAGATCCGGATCTTTGCTCTCTATACCCTATTTTAACGGCCTTAATTGATGGAAAGCCATTACTCATAAATGGTCAATTAATGGCACCAGACCAGCCTTATGCCCTCTTACATCTACAAACTCTGCTTAGCAATTGGCTCCTAAGAAGCGCAGAACGAATCGCTAAGGAAGTTTTGGAAGCATGCAGCGGCTGGCCAGAACTACGCAGAACAATGCTACCCGCAAAGTTTCTATCCACTAGAGAATTAGATCGCTTACGCAATCGGCTTAATTCAATTGAACGTTGGCAAAGTTTATTTGTAAGACCTGTTGCTATTTATGAAAGTAAAAGGACTCTCTACACAATACGCGCCGGTAAATGGTGCTCCCAAGTTTTAATAGAACCTCGGGATCATGAACTAAAAACACTCAGCTGGTGGCAACAGGCGATCACAATTCTTTTAGAAGCAAGAGATGCTTTAGCACCGCAACTTGAAATCCTGATCAACCGCATCGGCACACTAATGGTGCTGCTATTAACAAGGGTGTTGGGGCGTGCGATCGGTCTTATAGGAAGAGGTATTATGCAGGGACTAGGTAAGGGAATTCAAAACTCGGCCCTTAGCGGCGATAAACTCTAAACCAACTTTTTAGAATTTATTCTACTAACCAACTTTTCAGAATTTCTATTCATGCAAATCAACAAGCGCAACGTCTTAAATGCAACATATACTTTAATTCTATCTTTTCTATTATTCATAGCAGCAGCACCATCTGTTAACGCCGATATTAATACCAACAGTTATGATGGAAATATATTTGCACTATATGCCGGCAATGGCGCTTTGGTTCCACCAAGCACAAGCCTAGAAGAGGCGGTGAAATTAAAAAAACCAATACTTCTTGCATTTTATCTAGATGATAACAACTCAAGCAAGCGTTTTGCCCCTTTACTATCAGATTTACAAGGCCGATGGGGCAGAGATGTTGAATTAATTGCACTACCAAGTGATCCATATAAAATGGATCCCAGCGCTCCTAATAATTCTCCAAATCATTACTGGAGTGGGATGGTGCCACAAATTGTAGTGATAGATGCATCAACAAACGTACTTTTTAGTGGGCAAGGAAATATGAATGAAGCAGAAATTGAACAGGCACTTGCTAAAGCAACCGGCCGCTCAGCAAGTAATGAACCGAGGAGTCAGCGTAGCTTTAATGAATATAATAGTGAATTCAGTTCTTAAGGCTTGAGTTAAATGAAATTACCTAAGAATATATAATCAAAATTCTCATTAAATACATGCGCGCCAAGACTTTCAAGTTCCGTATAAACGCGCCCAGCTAAGCGATGCAGATGATGGCGAACAACAGTTACCTTACTTAAATCATGGCCGTTATTAGATGCCAACTTAATTAATTCAGCATGACTGCGGGCAGCCTGCACCTAATCGGAAAGTGCTTGACTTTTACGAGCTTCTGCAAAAAAGTCGAGATTTGCTTGGCTCATCTAAAGACTGCAAATATACAAGTTTGTTCTAACAAGCGCAGATTTAATTAAATTTACTATTGAAGAAATTACCAAATTTCCAATTCACCTTTAGCTGTTGTGTAGATGGAATCAGCATCGCCAAAATCTAGATCATAGCTTTTGGCGATAGCAAGCAACTCCTTTAAATCAGCAGATTCAAGCTTTTCTTGTAAACCAGGATTTGCTTTTGCTTGCGCTATAAAACTAGATACAACTGGAATAGCATCTCCAACTGGTGCAGCGGTATTAGGAGCTGTACCCCATAATTCCATGGAATGCTTAGCACGGGCGTATAAATCATGGGCATGACCAAATTGAAGATTATGCTCTTCCGCAATTAACAAAAGCTCCGCTAGGTTTGCAGATTCGAGCCTGGCTTTCAGAACGTTATCGTTACCTAGTTGGGCTACGAACTTAGCAACTGTTTGATCAGCCATTGGTAAAAGAAATCTGCGTTAGGTGTAGCACAAAAAAAGCCACCTTTAGAAGGTGGCTGGGGCATTAGCGCTAATTAAAGC
>NZ_CEXBMR010000001.1:59475-96010 GCF_982614295.1 Synechococcus sp. | reverse complement strand
GTTGTTGCGATTAAGGGTTTCCATTATCAGCCGCGCACAATTTTGGATCTCGCTTTGATATGGATCACCCGCTTCTTCTACATAACTTTTAGGAACTCCATGGGCACTAAAAAACACATGGGCTGTGGCTGGATCTATGCAGGCGTCTAATTCTTTAATTATTAATTGCACCATCGCTTTGAGGTAGCCAGGGTGGTCGTACCAACTGCGAATTGCCCGCAGCGGTAATTGGGCAAAATCGGCATCTGCCTGTTGCAGCCGCTGTAATTCCCGAAAACTGGAACCGCTTGTGCTAATTGAAAAATGGGGGTAAAGAGGCAAAACCACCACTTGATCAATTTCATCTGCTTTCATGTCGGCAACGGCCGATTCTGTAAATGGGTGCCAATAACGCATCGCCACGTAGGTGGTTGCCTCCATGCCCCTCTGGCGCAGCAGGCTTTGTAATTCCCTGGCCTGGTGATCTGTGATGCGCCGCAAAGGGGAACCCCCTCCAATAGAGCGGTAGGCCTCCTGAGACTTACCGCTGCGCAAGCTGCTTATCAACCAAGCAAGTGGCTTTTGAAGCACTGGAAGCGGCAACCGAATAATTTCAGGATCCGCAAATAAGTTGTATAGAAAAGGCCCTACATCTTGGATACGCTCTGGGCCCCCAAGGTTCAGGAGCACAATGCCGACCCGGCCCATGCTCATTTCTTTCAAACTGCCTCGAGCTTAACCGCTATTGCTATGGGTGTTCCCTTTGCAGCAACACTTGCCCAAAGCAACAGTGCCTTGCGTTGCACAGGTATTCGTTTACGGCTTGAACAGCGGGGGCAGTTGCTTTGTCTTCGCGGGCCATTACCCCAACGCAGTGGCGCAGAGGGGTTGCGGGTGCAGCGCTTAAGCACTGGCTTAAGCGCAAATCAGGCTGGTTTGGTATTGGCTCTAAAACAACTGCATCAGGTGCAGATGGAGGTAAATCAAGGTCTTTTTCAGTGGCCCTCAAGTTCTATAGATGTTGACAATTCTTCTCTGCATTCTCAGCTGCAACGCTTTGAAGAATGGTTTTTTAATGACCCCCGCCGTCGCCGTAATCCCGCTGGTGCACGCACAACTTGGACAGCCGCCTATCGCCCCTACCTCAACCGTTTAAAAACCATTTTTGAGGAAATTTCCAAAACACCTTTAAAAGAAAAACTCTCTGCAAAGTTGCTAGAGCGGGTATTGGAAACCTATCCATTAGCAAGCAGAGCCCGGCAGCAATGCGGCACGGTGCTTGCGGTGTTGGCTCGAGAGGAAGGGGTCAGCTTGCCGCCAGATTGGTCGGAAAGGGCCGCAGGCTATGGCCTGCATCAGGCCCAGTTTCGTGAATTACCCAGTGATGCCCAAATCCTTAAAGGCTTTGAGTTGATTCCAAATCCCCGTTGGCGCCTGGCCTACGGCTTGATGGCCACCTACGGGTTGCGAAATCACGAGTTGTTTTTTTGCGATTTTTCAGGTTTTGATCAGGATCCTGCCGCTGTTGTGAGGGTGCTTCCCACCACCAAAACCGGCGAACATCAGGTGTGGCCTTTTCAGCCGAATTGGGTAGAACATTTCAATTTGCGCCAGCTTGCAACTGATTCCAGCTTGTTACCGCTTGTTGCCACAGACCTTCGCCGCACCACCCTGCAGCAGGTGGGTAGAAGGGTGGCTGAGCAATTTCGCCGTTATCAGCTTCCCTTCACCCCATACGACCTCCGCCATGCCTGGGCCTTGCGCACCATTCATGTGGGTTTGCCCGATACGGTGGCAGCCCGCATGATGGGGCACTCCGTGGCAATCCACACCCGCACTTATCACCACTGGATCACACGGCGTGATCAACAGATGGCGGTGGATGCTGCCTTGGCGCGGCGCAGCGCATGACATCCCGTCCGCTCAGGCAGTTGGCCTATCGCTATCGCTGGATCTACGACAGCGTTACAGCCGTTTCTTCTGTTGCCGTAGGTGGAGTTCAGCGGTTGCGATCTCTCGGGGCGGAGGTATTGATTGATCGCTTACCCCCGGGATCTGCCGTGCTTGATCTTTGTTGCGGCAGCGGTGATGCGGCGGCGCCATTAATGGCTGCTGGATTTGATGTTTCGGGGTTGGATATATCAGCTAGGGCCCTTGAACTTGCCGCTAAGCGTTATCCAGCATTGAAGTTGGTGCAAGGGCTAGCCGAAAAGCCTCCATTAGAAGCATCAACTTTTGCTGCCATCCAACTCAGCTTGGCGCTCCATGAGTTTCCAGCAGAGGAGCGTTGGTGTTTGCTGGAAGCAGCTAAAACCCTTCTGCTGCCTGGGGGGTGGCTTGTGATTGTGGATCTACACCCGGCGGGTGCAGGCCTGGCTCCTTTACAAAATCTGTTTTGCGCAATGTTTGAAACAGAAACAGCAATTGATTTTCTGGCGCTTTCTTTGGAGCAGGAATTAAAAAAGCGCGGCTGGCAGGTGGAACGCAAAGATCTGCTGGCTGGTGGCACCCTGCAACGATTGCTTTGCACCCCTGAATAATGAAATCATGAGTGAACTAAACCCTGTAGCTGCTAACGCGGAACTGGAATCCCATCGTTTGCGGATGGAACGCCGCAAACAGGTGCAAGATCAGCGGGTAGGGGAGCGAAACCTAGAAAAAGGTTTGGTGCTAGTACACACCGGTCTCGGCAAAGGCAAAACCACAGCAGCCCTTGGCATGGTGCTTCGCACCCTTGGTCATGGCAAAAAGGTGGCGGTGGTGCAATACATAAAAGGCGCCTGGGAACCAGGTGAAGCTCTTGCCTTGCGTCGCTTTAACGACTTAATCAGCTGGCATGCCTTAGGTGAGGGTTTTACTTGGGAAACCCAAGATCGCGCCCGAGATCAAGAGCTGGTGGAAGCGGCGTGGCAGCAGTCTTTGCTGCATTTGCGTGATCCAGAGATGCAGCTTGTTTTGCTAGATGAGGTAAATGTGGCCATGAAGCTTGGTTACTTGCCTCTCGAGTGGGTTCTTGAAGGCATTGCTGAGCGGCCAGCTGGCACCCATGTGGTGTTAACAGGTAGGGGCGCTCCCCCCGGATTAATCGAACGGGCTGATTTGGTTACTGAGATGACGATGGTTAAACATCCTTTTCGAGAGCAAGGGGTTAAAGCTCAGCAAGGAATTGAATTTTGATAACCCAACTAATTTAATTCTTTTTTAAGTTGCTTCAGCTTGATACTAAATAGCAAATTTTTTTTAGGGCGGTTGCTACTGTTCGCCGGATAGAGGTAATTGATGGCTTACAAAAGGGTTCTGCTCAAGCTCAGTGGTGAGGCCTTGATGGGGTCTCAGGGGTACGGCATCGATCCAGCCATTGTGAGTGCGATTGCTTGTGATGTAGCTGCTGTTGTGGCAAGCGGCACCGAGCTAGCAATTGTGGTGGGAGGTGGCAACATTTTCCGCGGCCTCAAGGGTTCTGCTGCTGGCATGGATCGGGCCACTGCCGACTACGTGGGCATGCTCGCCACGGTGATGAATGCGATCACATTGCAGGATGGGCTCGAGCGTGCTGGCATTCCCACCAGGGTGCAAAGCGCTATAGCAATGCAGGAGGTGGCAGAGCCGTATATCCGTCGCAAGGCAATTCGTCATCTTGAAAAGGGAAGGGTGGTGATCTTTGGGGCCGGTTGCGGCAACCCCTTTTTCACAACAGACACCACAGCAGCCCTAAGAGCAGCTGAGATCAGTGCAAATGTGGTGCTTAAAGCCACCAAAGTGGATGGGGTTTACGACCGTGATCCAGTGAAATATCCCGATGCTGTGCGATATGAAAGCCTCACTTTTCAAGATGTGTTGGCAGGCGAGCTAGGTGTAATGGATTCCACAGCTATTGCACTTTGTAAAGACAATTCAATTCCAATAGTGGTGTTTGATTTATTTGGTGCTGGCAACATTTCCCGTGCCGTTGCCGGTGAAGCAATCGGCACCAGGATCACCCCTTCGGCCTAATCTCTAAACACTTTCGATAGCTGGCATCCCATGGACCTTGAAGTAAGCATGCGTAAAGCGTTGGATTCAACCCAACGGACTTTCAATACAATTCGAACAGGTAGGGCGAATCCATCACTGTTAGACAAAATCATTGTTGAATATTACGGAGCTGAAACACCTCTCAAATCTTTGGCAACTATCTCTACGCCAGATTCACAAACCATCCAGATTCAGCCGTTTGATAGTGGCGCGATGGCTCTGATCGAAAAATCAATCTCAAATAGTGATTTAGGGCTAACAACTAATAATGATGGCAAGGTAATAAGAATCAATATTCCACCTTTAACCACCGAGCGTCGCAAAGAGTTTTGTAAGTTACTAGCTAAATATGCAGAGGAGGGGAAGGTTGCTTTACGTAATATCAGGCGCGATGCTATTGATCAAATAAAAAAGCAGGAAAAGGATGGTGAATTGTCGGTAGATCTTAGCCATGATCAACAAGAAAAAGTACAAAAAATTACTGATAAATCTATAATTGAGCTCGAGAAATTATTAGCAGATAAAGAAGTTGATATCTTGAAAGTGTGAGTGCTTCCAGGCTGGATGTGGCTGTTATTGGCGCCGGTGCCGCCGGTAGCTCAGCCGCGTACCACCTCGCCCGTTTAGGACATTCAGTAGCGGTAATTGAACCTGGCCCCTGGCCCCAAGCAAAACCTTGCGGAGGGGGAATGGCAGCCTCAGTTCAAAGCTGGTTTCCCTGTGATCTTGCTCCGGTGGTGGATCGAGTAATCGATCAAGTGCGCTTCACTTGGTGTCTGGATGATCCTGTGCTAGCGCCACTTCCAGGGGAATCCCCTTTTTGGATCGTGAGAAGAAAAAAGCTAGATGTTTTCCTCCTAGAGCAAGCCCAAAGCCATGGGGCTGAATGTTTGTTTGGTTTTGGTGTAAAAGCGATTGAACGCGATTCCAATGGATGGCGTTTGCAATTGAGAGCTTCTGGCGGCGACCAATATCTTTGTTGCCGCGCCCTTGTTTTAGCCCATGGCTCAAAAGGAGATCTCACACGAGAGCTGGGCTTAGGTGATCCCAAACCAAAACTTGCCTCTGCTTTAGCTGTGGAGTTGGAGGGGCCAGTGCTCGATGAATCAACGGCTCGATTTGAATTTGGCCTTGTTAAACATGGTTTTTGCTGGTGTTTTCCAAGAGAGGGTGGTTACAGCATTGGCGTAGGAACTTTTTTGGGTGATTCATCCAAAAATGATGCAACTAATTACGATAAAGTTTTGAATAAATTATTGCCAGCACTTGGTTTTGAGGCCGATGCTGGCGTGCGACGCCCCTGGCCTCTAAGGGTTTGGAATGGCCATCATCCCCTACATGGGCATGGTGTAGTTGCTGTTGGAGATGCCGCTTCGCTTGCGGATCCTTTCCTCGCAGAGGGATTGCGTCCAGCTTTGCTCTCAGGCGTGCGCTCTGCCGAGGCCCTGCACCGTTGGTTGGGGGGAGATCTCGCTGCTTTAGCTAATTACACAGCAACAATGCGGGCTGAATGGGGCGAATCGATGCAATGGGGGCGGCGCATTGGCCAGGTGTTCTATCGATTTCCAAAAGTTGGCTATCAACTTGGTATTAAACGACCCACAGCTCCCCAAAGAATTGCTCAAATTCTTAGCGGTGAGATGGGTTATGGCGATATTGCCCAACGGGTAATTCGTCGCCTTGGTGGCAGCATGCTGGGTTTGAAATGATAGATACCGCGTTGCTGCCTTGCCCATTATCCGCTGGATGGCAATTGCTTTGGCAAGAAGAATTGCCAAAGCTATCCGCTAAAGGGGAGCCGATCGGTGGATTTTCTGCTCTACAACTTCTCACTAAATTTGAAAATAAATCTATGGCTAAAATTAAAAATAAGTTTCCCCAACTTCTTTTACTTAGTGATGCTCAACGCAGCTTCACGCTCGCGGCTGAATGGCGTGGATCCCTTTTGAATCCTCGCTGGAAATTGGGGGAGCCAGAACCAATTCAAGGGCTTCCATCAACACCCTTTGATGGGGAGGCGATAGTTCAATCTGCAGGTTATTGGTGGATGGCGAGTGAAGCCCGTAACAGCGAAACACAACCTGCTGAATTGCTGCAATTAGATAAAACAGCAGCTTTTAGTTTTGGTTTAATTCAGAGATTTCCTCTGCCGGATCAATGGCAGCCGGCTGCTGAAAGTGGTTTGCTGCCAAATCAAGGTCCGGAAGCGTTGTTGGCTTTGCCGGGCCAACAGCTGTTGTTGGCGGCAGAGCGTCCCCTTCGCCAAGATCCCAGCTCTGAATTGCGATTGCTGTTGGCGCAAATAATTTCAACGCCCGCAAAGAAAATCAAAGTTGAATTCAGGCCCATCGGCACACCGCTTAGCTACCAACCCGAGGCTGGCGCGGAGGCTCATTGGGGCTTAACGGATCTAATCGCTCTGAAAAATGGTGGTTTCCTTGCCCTTTGGCGTGGATATCAAGAACCGCAGAAATGGTGGGCGCGGCTAGAACTTTTCCCATCTGTGCCATTAACCGAAACAAAACAAGCAGCGCTGAAACCGATTGCCCATTGGGATCTAATCGGCTTGGGTTTAATGCCAGACAACTGGGAAGCTATGGGAGAAGGGCCACGCCTAGGCGATGGCCGTCCCACCCTGTTGCTTGCCAGCGACGATAATTTCAATCCGCTGCAGGCAAATCGTGTTGCCTTGCTTGCACCATTGCGATTAGCGGCTTGTGGCAAGGGCCGCCCCTAGGCCGCCCCTTACATCCTCTGGCATTAAGCGACCGTCGTGATCAATATCAAGAGCATCAAACACCGCATCGCTACCAAGCCATTCTTCTCGAGTAATACAACCATCTCCATCAAGGTCGTTAAGTAAAAAGATTTCTTGGGCAGCATGGGCAAAGGCAGCACCGCCTTCAAGTACAGCCAAGCGATGGGCTAATTGTGCTTCCAGGGTATCAATTGCTTTGCTAAAGCCTTGAATTCCTTCATGTAATTTTTCATGGGCCATGCGATCTTCCTGCATCATTTCGCTGAAATTATTGGCATCAATGCTGAACTTTTCAATGGTGGCACCCGGAGCCGATGGATTTAGTTTGCGGCTCAATTCAGCCTCAGTGTTGCGTAATTGGTCTAGTAGTTTTGGAGAAATTGTAAGTAGATCACAACCTGCTAATTCAATGATTTCATCTAAATTGCGGAAGCTAGCTCCCATCACTTCTGTTTTGTAACCATAGGTTTTAAAATAATTGAATATTTTAGTTACTGAGATCACACCTGGATCCTCAGGGCCTGGATAGCTGTCGCGGCCTGAATCTTTCTTGTACCAATCGAGAATTCTTCCAACAAAAGGAGATATCAATGTGATTCCTGCCTCCGCGCAAGCAACGGCCTGAGCAAAGCCGAATAGGAGCGTTAGGTTGCAGTGAATTCCTTCTTTCTCTAGGGATTCAGCTGCTTTGATCCCTTCCCATGTAGAGGCAATTTTTATCAGTACTCGATCATTAGTGATGCCAGCGTCATTGTATAAACCGATCAACTTGTGTGCTTTTGCAATTGTTGCTTCGGTGTTAAAGCTGAGGCGAGCGTCAACCTCGGTTGAAACCCGGCCAGGAACAATTTTAAGGATTTCCTTACCAAAACTCACGCAGATTTCATCTAGGGCTTCACCAACAACCTCTTCAGCAGGGGCATTTGCTCCGATCAGGCTGCGGGATGCCCTCAATGTGTCGTCTATTAGGTGCTGATAGGCAGGAATTTGTGCTGCCGCCAAAATTAAGGATGGATTTGTGGTGGCATCTCTTGGGGTGAATTGTTGTATTGCTTGGAGATCGCCGGTGTCGGCTACCACCACAGTCATGCCTGAAAGCTGCTCGAGCAAGGTCGCCAAGGTATTGGTGCGATTGGTTTTACCGTAGCTGCGCTTTTTAATTGCGGTTCAAGCCTTGCTTAAGGTTTTATTTGAAATTCTGGGTTTGTTAGGGGGAATTTGCTCAATTACAAGCAAGGCTTCAATAATGCTTTTCGCAACTGGTGCTGCAACAGTTGAACCATAGGCATTTCCCCCCTGCGGTTCATCAACTACCACCAACACCACGTAGCGAGGATCGTTAATCGGCAGGTGGGCCACAAAACTGGTTATTCGTGCTCCAGAGATATAAACGCCATTGGCTGCTTTCTGGGCTGTGCCGGTTTTGCCTCCAATGCGATAGCCAGGCACCTGGGTTGCTTTTCCGCTCCCTTTCTCCACAACGGTTTCAAGCCAATTCAACACAAGAGCACATACAGCTGGATCGAGCATTTGCAGGCCATTTGCAGGGCCAGCAGCAGCCAAATTATCGCCACTACGCAAGCCACGGGTTATGTGAGGACTCACCAATTTGCCTCCATTCACCAACATTCCATGGAGCTGCAATACTTTTAGGGGGGTTAAAGCCAAGCCTTGGCCAAATGCTGCAGTGGCAGTTTCTATTGGATTTTCAATAAAGGTGGAACGTGATTTGAGCTGACCACTCACTGCTCCTGGCAGGTCGGTGTCTGGCGCTGAACCAATACCAATGCGATCCAGCCACTGCCAATAAATCGCTGGCTTCAGTTTTTGCATTGCCTTCACCATTGCCACATTGCTTGAAACCTGCAATGTGGTGGGTAGATCAATCAAACCATATACCGATTTATCGTTATTAAATATTGGCCAGCCGCCAATTTGTAGAGATCCCGTGTCATTTATTCGTGTACTCGCGTTTAACACTTTTTCCTGCAATCCAATCGCTATATTTATTGGTTTAAAAGTTGAACCGGGCTCGTAGATATCCTGCACCGACCACTCTCGAAATAAGCCAGGCTTATGTCGCCAAAATTGGTTTGGGTCGTAGGTGGGCACTGATGTGAGTGCTAATAATTCTCCATTCCTGGCATCCATCACCATGGCAACTCCGCGTTTGGCGCTCCATTTTTTTACCTGCCGCGCCAGCTCCATCTGAGCTACTCGTTGCAAACGGGTATCAAGGGTAAGTTGCAGTTTTAAATCGTCCCGAAACATGCTGCCGGCTCTTAATCCATCCGGCAGAGGCGTGCCATCACCACCTCGGCGGATACCAATGCTGCTTTCTTGACTGCGCAGATCTCTTTCAAGACTTTGCTCAAGGCCAGCTTGGGGTATGCGTTCAAGGTTTAAGAAACCCACCACATTGGCAAATAAAGGCCCTTGGGGGTAAATGCGTTGCGGACCGTGCTCAAAATCGATCCCATCAATGCGAAGCGCTTTAAGCCTCGAGCTAATTGATGGTTCCAGATTTGTGGCAAGTTTTACACCTGAACGTTGTTTGCCCATTCGGGCCACCAACAGATCGGGATCCAGGCCCAGCAGCGGGGCGAGGCGAGTAGCAACCTCCTTTGTGCTGCGGCGTTGGCCTGGATCATCACCTGGAAAATGAAAATAGCGGGGATGGGCCCAAACAGTTACCCGTTCCTCGTCGATGGCTATAAGGCGACCTTCACGATCAACGATGCTGCGGCGCCTACCCAACGGATCAAGTTTTTCTGTTTGAACCTGGCGCGCCTTTGCCTCAAGTTTTTGCCCCTCCCTTACTTGCAACCATCCCAACCTGATGGCTAATCCCCCTAAACCTATTAATAAAAGAGAAGCAACAGCTATTAAACGCGCTGTTGGCACAGGGTTTAGATGCAACACCCTATGCCTGTTACCAGCAGATTTGCGGGGAAGAGTTTTAGTAACCACTGGCAATTACAGAAAAACTCAAAGGGCGATGTATTTGATCTACGGCTTCTCGCGCCGACGGAGGTTGGGGGATAAACACAAGATCTTCGCTGCGGGTAGCTACCAACGCGCCGGGCTGTTGCGCCTTTAAAAGATGAAATTGTTCAAGAGATGAGGTGGTTTCCAGAACTCGATGTTGCAGTTCTTGAGCCGAGTTGAGATCACGGAAATCATTGCCCCAACGGTTTTGCCAGTGCAGTGTTAATCCTGTAAAAACAACAGCTGCAACTCCTGTAGCAATTAAACCTCCATCAGCAACGCGATGCAGGCCGGCTAGCCAAGGCGCCTGCCGTTCTACCCGTTTTGCCGACAACGAACCTTGAAGTAATTCAAGATTGCGTTTCTGCCGTTGGGCCTTTCGTTGAGCCACTTTAGCCCTACGTAAATCAAGTTCCTGGTCTTGCGGCCTAGCTTGAATATGACGAGTGGATAACGATGCAGCCACTATTTATGGAGCGCGCACTTGTTCCGCCAGTGAACCATCAAATCCAGGTGGTGGCAAGGGGCCTCAGGAAAGTTTTCATTATTTAGTTAGCTCCCCAACATAATTAAGTTGAAAAAGGTAAGGCTGTTCCATAAACCATGCATCACAACACAACTAAATAAACTGCCGCTGCGCAGCCGCACCCAGCCCAGGCTGAGCCCAAGCACTGTTAGTGGAGCCGCTTCGCTAAGGCTCAGGTGAGCTAGCGCAAACACCAAAGCACTGATTGCAACCCCGGCAAAATTGCCCCAGTAGCTGCCAACCACTGGCATTAAAACCCCGCGAAAAAGTATTTCTTCAAACAGTGGAGCTAGTACCACGGCGGTAAAAGCAAGCAGCGCTAGGGCTGTGCCATTGCGTCCATCTAAAACCTGTTCCAGTAAAGGGTTGCTTCCCCCGGCCTGGGGCCAAAATTTCTCAACTAGCCAGCCCACTAAGGCCACCAGTGGCAACGCCATTAATAAACCTTTTATTCCTTCCGATAGAGCGATCCAGCTGGGGCGCCATTGCAGGTTGAAAGCTTTAAAACCCCAAATTAAAAGTAAGGCTGGAGCAGCCGTAAAACTATATAAACCCATAACTAATGCACCACCACGGGCTGCTGGTTCCAGTGGCAATAATTCGATAGCTTTTGAAACCAAAGGTAGTGCCAGCAGGGGAACTACAGCTTCGCCAAGCACTACGAAGCCGCCAGCAACAATAAAAAGTGTTTCCAGGAGCGTTAGTTGAGGTCCGCTTAATTCAGGGGCCTGCCCCAGCCGATTACGCCATATTTGCCACAGCAATCTACCGAGCAACAGCACTCCAGTAATTACCCCCGCTAACGGCAAAAGACTTACAAGCATTAAACGGGTTTTGGCCTGATTAATTACTGTTGGCGCCACGCATAGATTTGAGGGCAAACCAAGTGCTTCGCAGCTCAACAGCCGATAGATAGGACGTTCTGGTAAAGGTGGGATAGGTAATTTCTTATTAGCTAAATCAGCAACTGCATTCTGATCCAGTAATGCAGTTGCCAGGCTTTGTTGTTGAGGGTTGCCGGTGTTTTGAACAGCTTGAAAATGAGACCTAGCAGCGTTTTTTCTACCTAATCTCTGCTCTATTAAACCCTGCTCAAGCAAACCTTTAGGGCTGCCAGAATCGCTGCTTTTTTGTATTGCCTCAAGCAACAATTGTTCGGAATTTTTTTCAATTAATTGCTGAACGATCGGTAATTGCGCGCCTTGTTTTGCTAAAAGGTTTAGCTCCAGCTGCCTTTGCTCTAAAGCGTTACCCACCCCGGGGCGATCCAAACTATCAAGTAAGGAAAGGCCCCAAATTAAGCCCGCCAGCGCCAGGCTAAGCCAAGCCAACAGTGTGATAGCAAGGGCTGTGCTCTTGTGCTGATGGCTAACTGGCAACGGTGCGTTCTACGATGTTGTTTAGATCCTAAAGAACGCTGTGGCAACAAGGATTTTACTGGTACGCCACGGCCTGAGCAGCTTCAATATTGAAGGCCGCATTCAGGGGCGTGAAGATGCTTCGGTGCTTAGTGAGGCAGGGGAACAGCAAGCTCGCCTGTTGGGTGCTGCCCTGCATGAACTTGAGTTTGACGCAGTTTGGTGTTCACCATTGCAACGGGCCCAACGCACAGCCCAATTGTTGTTGGGAGCCCATGGCGGCAACAATGCAATTACCAGCAGTGAACTTTTACTAGAAATAAATCTCAGCCCTTGGTTTGGCTTAACCCGCGAGCAGGTTGCTGAAATGCATCCACTTGCTTATCAACAGTGGAAGGAAGCTCCTCACCAATTTCAACTGCAGCAGCCAGATGGCAATTCTTATTTTCCTGTTCAAGAACTCCATAGCCAAGCTTTGCTCTTTTGGCAGAAGCTTCAAGAGCAGCATCCGCCCGAATTAGATCACACTGTTTTAGTTGTTGCCCATAACGGCATTTTACGTTGTTTATTATTGGCTGCACTTGGCCTTCCAGCTAGCAATTTCAACCGCTATCGCGTCAATAATTGTTCTTTATCAGTTTTAAATTTGCGCCCCGGTGGCCTGGTGCAAATCGAATCTCTTAATACCATTAACCATTTGGAAAATCCGCTGCCGCAGCGCTCCGGCGGACCGAGGCTGTTACTTGTGCGCCATGGTGAAACCAATTGGAATCGCGAGGGTCGTTTCCAGGGGCAAATCGATATTCCTCTAAATGCAAGGGGGCAAGCCCAAGCTCAGGCTGCCGCTTTGTTTTTAAAAAAGTTTGAATTAAATCGTGCTTACACAAGTTCCATGGCTCGGCCAAGGCAAACAGCAGAAGCAATCCTTTCTGCCCAATCAAAAGCTTTGCCCCTTACCAGCTGTGCCGGACTAATTGAAATAGCCCATGGAGAATGGGAGGGATGCTTAGAAGAGGAAATCAAGGCGGGTTGGCCAGATCTGCTAGCTGCTTGGCAAAGTGATCCCCATACAGTTGAGATGCCCAGCGGAGAATCTATTCAACAGGTATGGCAGCGATCGGTGCAAACCTGGAAACTAATAGTTGCAGGTTTAAATAATAATGAAACTGCCTTAGTGGTAGCCCACGACGCTGTTAATAAAACCATCCTTTGTCATTTGTTAGGTTTGTCTCCGGCTGATATTTGGGCGGTGAAGCAGGGCAATGGTGGGGTGAGTGTGATCGACTACGGCCTTGATGGGCTGGGGGAAGCAGTGGTGTCTGGTTTAAATCTCACCGGTCACCTTGGTGGAGTGTTGGATAGCACTGCCGCTGGCGCGTTGTGAAATTACTGCTGCGCAATCTGCAGTTACTGCAGGGGCCCGATTCAAGCTTGAGATGCAGCTCTGTTCTGATTAAAGATCGCCAGCTAATCGCTTTTGATCACGAGGCGGAAGTGTTAGCGGAAGCCGATCCTGAGGTGCTTCAAAAGCAGGCCCAAAGCCAATGGTTAATGGCTCCAGTGCTAGTGGATCCCCACAGCACCCTTGAGGATCCCGTATTGGGATCTGCCGAAACACTTGGAAGCCTTGGCACTGAATGTGCCGCTGCTGGTTACGGCAGTGTTGCCCTATTGCCCCAGGGGCGCTGTTGGCGTGATCGCCCTGAACAACTCCAATTAAAGTGGCCAGATCCGATGCAGTTGCACTGCTGGGGAGCCCTCAGCCTTGCTGGAGAAGCAAAACAATTTGCCCCCCATGCTGATTTATTGCAGGCTGGGGCCATTGGCTTGGCGGAAGCAAATGCAATCCTTCCTATGGCACTACTTGAGAGAGCTTTGTTGTTGGGAGAAGCCCTGCAAGCTCCCCTTTTAGTGGCACCGCGGGATCCAGTATTAAGCCATGGAGGTTTTGTACGGGAAGGGGTTGCCGCCTTACGGCTTGGTTGGCCTGGTGATCCTTATGTGAGTGAAACCGTGCCTCTTGCCAGTGTTTTGGCCCTCATTTCAACAACTGCTCAAGTGGCTGCATTGCGATTAATGAATATCTCCACTGCAGCGGCTATTGATTTGTTGCAGCAAGCGAAAACGGCGCCCAGGGCAAGCGTGAGTTGGTGGCATTTGTTAACTCACAATGCCTTGCTTCATCCTTTGTCTGAAGGTTGGCGGGTGCAGCCTTCTTTAGGGGGCGCCAATGATCGCAGCTCTTTACGAGAGGCATTGCGCTGCGGTTTATTGCAAGCGGTGGCTGTGAATCACTGCCCCCTTGACCTTGAAGAACAGTTGCTACCCCTTGATCAGCGCCGCCCAGGGGTAGCTGGCTATCAAGCGGTTTTACCAAGCCTTTGGCAAGCTCTGATCACCGAAGCTGGCTGGAGCGTTACTGAACTTTGGCAAGCTTTGAGTTGGGGACCTGCCGCTTTCCTTGGTATTGAACCAGAAACCCTTAAATCAGGATGTAGCCGCTGGTTGTTATTCGATCCAACCCATCCTTTTCATTATCAACCCGGCAGTTTTGCCGCTAATCGCCCTCTTCCTGCTGCAGCTCTTGTTGGCCAGGTAATTGCTACGGGGTTGCAGTTGCCGGAGGCTTGGCGCCTGGATCCGGGCTTAAGAGAGATCCAAAACTGTTGAATGGCCAAAATCTGAATAACGCTCTGCCAATTATTTGATCGTGAGGAACAAAATTTGTGCCGGGCCATAAACGCCCATCCCAACTATTAGCTCGGTTATCTCCGAGCACCAATACCGATTCAGGAGGCACAACTGTTTGGAGCGGTTTGCATGGAATTTGGCTACAGAAATTATTTACATAAGGTTCAGTAATCGCAATGCCATTAACTTTCACAAAACCTTTCGGATCCACTATCACTCGATCCCCGCTTATCGCTACCACTCTTTTTATATAGGCATCGCAAGCGGGTGTTTGTATGCCCGTAAGGGCACTTACAAAAGGTATGTTAATAATAAAGCATTGAATTGGGCTGGTTTGGTAAGTGCTTTTTAAGACGGGATCAAATGCGTGAGGCGCATTGAAAACGATGATCTCACCCCGTTGCGGGCTGCGAAAACGATTAGTTAATTTATCTACCATTAATCTGTCGTGAACTTGCAAGCCAGGCAACATTGAACCTGAAGGGATATAGCGAGCTTCAAGCAAAAATTGCCTCAAGCCCAAAACCAACGCCAATAGCAACAGTAAATCTTTCAAGCCAAACCAAATTCGTTAAGCCACACTAGATGCAATGCCGCTGAACGCTTGCTATGGCTGAAGGAAATCTGCTGGTGCGCGGTGGAAATGTGCTGCAAGCCAATGGCAGCCTCAGATTGGTTGATTTAGAAATCCAGGCTGGTTTGATCAAGGCTTGCCACGAAATTTCACCCTCCAGTTGGGATGGCTTGGTGCTTGAAGCCCATGGCTTAACCGTTATTCCTGGAGTTATTGATCCTCAGGTTCATTTTCGTGATCCTGGCTTAACCCATAAGGAAGATCTAATTAGTGCTAGCAGGGCTTGTTTACGGGGAGGTGTAACGGCATTTCTAGAGATGCCAAACACAATTCCACCAACCATTTCAGCTGAAGCGCTTGAGGCGAAGCTGGCACGGGCAGCAGCTGTTAGCCGCGTCCATTACGGCTTCTTTTTTGGAGCATGCGGAGATTGCTCAAATCTTGAGGCGCTTAAGGATCCAGGCAATGCCTGCGGCATCAAAATGTTTATGGGTAGCGGTAAAGGTTGCCTTGATTGTGGTGATATCAATGGCCAAGAACGAATTTTCGCCACCGGCAACGCCCTCATCGCAGTGCATGCAGAAGATCAAGAACGCTTGCTGCAACGCCGTGAAGCCCTTCTCAAGCAATACCCCAACCCTGCTGAGCGCCCCCCTGATCTGCATTCCCAAGTGCACGACCCTGAAGCGGCAATGCTTGCTACCAAGCGGGCTGTGGAGTTTTCCAACCGCTACAAAAGGCGCTTGCACGTGTTGCATCTCACTACCGGAGCAGAGGCTGAATGGTTGCGGCATCACAAAACAGCTCTGATTAGTACAGAGGTAACGCCCCAACATCTGCTTCTAGATAGCAATGCTTACGCACTTATCGGTAGCCATGCCCAAATGAATCCCCCTTTGCGCACAAGTGCAGACCGTGAATTGCTCTGGCAGGCCCTGCTGGATGGGGTGATTGATTGCATCGCCACTGATCACGCCCCTCACACTCTTGAGGAAAAAGCTAAGCCTTATCCCCATAGCCCCTCTGGAATGCCGGGGGTTGAAACAGCATTACCTTTAATGCTCACCCAGGTGGCTTTAGGTCGCTGCAGTATTGGGCAGGTTTCCAGTTGGATGAGCAAAAAACCTGCGGAACTCTATGGAATTAAAGGTAAAGGTGTGCTGGAGCCAGGATGGGACGCTGATCTGGTGCTGGTAGACATGGAGCATTCTCGCCCTGTACTGCGTGAGGAGCTGGTGAGCCGTTGTGGCTGGAGCCCGTTCGAAGGTTGGGAGCTGATCGGTTGGCCCGTGGCCACCGTGGTGGCAGGGGTGGTGGGCTACGAGCGCGGGCAGTTCAATGAAGCCTGTAGGGGAAATCAGTTGCAATACGCCAAAATTGCCTAGCCCTAGCCAGGAATAAATGATCGCAACTTGCGAGCTTCCTCTCCTGCCCGCTGCTGAAGCTCCTGGTCGCTAAGGGATGCCTCTTGCCTTGCTTGGGCGGCCAAAACATCCTGCTCACTCAAATCGTATCCCGCTTGAGCTGCAAGCTCTATAAATTCCTCAAGATCCAATGGCTTGCTTAGCTGCTGAGTGAGGTTTGGATCTAAACGGGCCTGTTTTAAAAAATCGTCTAGCTGTTTAAGTGCCATCGGTAGTCACCAAGATCAAGGCAAGTTACTACCTCTAGCCTGGCGATATTGAAAAAATTTCAATGGTGCGACCCCGCTGGCTTAAAGCTCGTAATTGGCGCAACCAATTACAGATCAGACCCCTGGGGCATGGCTGGGATCAGTTTGTAGCGATTTGGGCCAGCATTAATCTCTTATTAGTTATTTTTGATGTTAGTTATGTGCCTTTGCGTAATTTTTGGTTACAACGTCAATTATATCTCCTTCCGGGAGTTTCTTTAGCGATACCACTCACATTTTTACCAGACCTTACATTAATTTACGACCCCATTAAAGGCATTGAGCCCCATCGTGATACTCAGAATTTTATTGAGAAATGGATATTACTGGATCAGCAATTACTTGGCAAAGGTGTTGCAAACCCCGCAAGCAAAAAACTTCTTGAGCAACAGCTTTTGCTTACAAATCAATTAATATCAGAAAATCCCTTTTTAGCGGCAAATAAAACCGGCACCCTTGAACGTATAAAAAATCGTCTACGGCAACGCACAGGCTTGGAATCAGCTGCTCAGGGGGCAAGCAAATTATTTAATCCTGAATGGATCAAGATGAATACTTGGAGCCAAGAACGTTTATTTTGGCAGCAGGAGATTATGCCATTAATTGCAACAAATTATTGGCGTTCTATTGATGAAGCCGGTAGGCCTACAGAACGGTTTTGGCGCATTGATCTTTTGTGGTTTCAAAGTGTATTTTTCTTGGATATTCTTTTGCGAGTGCTGCAGTTAAAGCGCCGCTTCCCAGGCCTTTCTTGGCGGGATGCAATACTTCGCCGTTGGGTTGATTTCCCACTCCTGTTGCCATTTTGGCGCTTAACTCGGGTGATCCCTGTGGCGGCTCGCCTCCGCAGTAGCGGCGTAATCGATGCAGAGCCTGTGCGGGTGGTGGTGAGCCGTGGGGTAGTTGCTCTTCTCGCTGTGGAGTTGATCGAAGTAATCGCTCTTCAAATTGTTGAGGGGATTCAGGCATTCATTCGCTCCCCGAATTGGAAACAACGAATAAAACGTTTGGGTACACCAGATAGATTTCAAAATGCTGAAAAGCAAGATTTTGAAGGTTTATTGCGTATATGGCTTCCTTTATTGCTAGGTAGGGTTTTACCAAGTTTGGCTCCTCAAGGGCGGGAACTTTTAGCTTATGGATTGCAACGCAGCCTTGTTAAGACTCCCCTTTCTGCCCCGCTACAAAAATTTCAACCAGTGCAATTGGCGGAAAGGGAATTTAGCCGGCAATTAGCAACAGGAATAATAGAAGCGCTTCTAGATCTATCTAAAGGTACCGCTGCAGAATTAAGTAGAGACGATCAACGGGTAAAAGATTTATGGGTAGGCGCAGGTGAGGCTTTTTGGCAAGAATTGGGAAATGCCTTAGGTGAGTCTGCAACTTTGGAGCAAAGTCAAACTCTTCTAGCTGAAATGTTAGAAGAGCTAAAACTTACCTATCTATCGGGTATCAATAGTGCGGGTGTTGATGGTTTGTTAAAAAAACTAGAACAGTTTAGCGACGGAGAATTGGTAACAGAGCCTTAAGCGCACCAAGCAAACTGTTTGAACCTTGCCCGGCGCCGTCGGCTGGGCGAGTTCTAACGGTTATATCTCCGTTAACGCTGGTGCGGCAGCTGAGCCGGTAGCTGGCCGGACGATCAGCCAAGTACACCTCTTCAACATCGGAGCGGGGCGAGAGGTTGTTCATGCCCTCCACCACTTCCATCACACAGGTGCCGCATTGGCCCACGCCACCGCAATTATTCAGATTGTTGAGGCCTTTATAAGGATTGATACCAGCATCGAGAGCAGCTTTGCGTAGGTTTGCCCCTTCAATGCAACCAACCTGCTGGGCTTCTTGCTCAAATCGGATGGTGGGCACGGCGCGCAAATCGTTTAGATGCAAGCCAACTTAACCGGCCGACTGCTGTTATTTGGCCATAAGGGCCAGCTTTCCTGCTCTGCCTAACATTTAGAAACTCTGTTTTGCTTCTTAAATATGGAGAATCCTCCCCTAAGCCCAGCTTTAAACGACAAGGCGGAACGTCAAATTCCTGGCTATCGCAGCTTGGCTCGCCTTGCAGTGGCGCTCCTAAGTGGTTTCCCTACAGCCGCCATTGCAGCTGCCCCAGTGCTGGTGGTTGGTTGCGGCACCGGCAACGAGTTAATTGAGGCAAGAGCGCAAAGGAAAGATTGGCAGCTCACAGCAGTGGATCCTTCCCTAGCAATGCTTGAGGCAGCGCGTCAGCGGCTTGGTGACGACGCCCATCATGTGGATTGGGTGCAGGGGCCAGTGGAAGACTTACCTGGCAAGCAGCGGTTTGCCGCTGCAACTGCCGTTCTAGTGCTGCAGGAGCTGGCTGATGACGGCTCAAAATTACAATTTCTTGTATCCCTAGCTCGATTACTGCAACCGGGAGCACCTCTTTTGCTACTTGATTTGATGGGTGGGGGTAGTGGATTAAATGGCGCCATGGAGCAGCAATTCCTTGCAGCCCAACATCAATTCCAGCTGGCCAGTGGCCTGGAACTTGAACTGAGCCCCAATTGTGAAGGTGTATTCCCAATCGGTGAAGCCAGGCGATCCGCCTTACTAAATGCTGCTGGATTTAGCGATCCAATCCGAGTTTTTCAGGCGCTGCAATACGAAGGAGTGGTGGCGATGCGTCGCCAATAAATAAATCATTTGTTGATAACGGGATGATTTGGTCCCCCAATACACAGAATATTGGTATTACTAATGAAGCAATACCAATGCCTAAACCGGTTAATTCAGCAAAAGGATTAAAGCCCCCACTGTGGGGTTCTCCATTTTGTTCTCCATCCGTTTCTAAACCGAGAGTCATACAAAGAAAACAACAACAATCAATTCCGATTGCCGGATTTGATCAATTCCATGATGGCAGCAAGAACAGATTCCTGCAGTCATTCGGTTTGGATCAGGCAACATTGCGCTTCAGATCCCGTCGCGAACTTAGTTCGGTAGCAGGAGTGCCCGTTGATTCTGTGAGTAGTTGACGGATATCTCGCAGCTCTTCAAGGATGCTGCCTAGGAGCTGCTGAGTTGCTGAATAAGGTGAATTCAGCACTTCAACTGTTACCTCTTTGATGCGCAAAACATCGCGAGCAAAACGGGCAACTTCATTGGGATGAAAAAGCAGGGCCTCTTTTTGGTCGCTGCGATATTCAGGATTTAGCTTGCGGGGGTTAAAAGGAGGATTCAGGTTGCGTGGATCCGTGTTTGTGTAGCGGTATACAGATGCCCTTGAACGATTAAGTGCCCGCTGAACATCGTCGATTGAAGTGAGTTGATCGCCATTGCTAGGAGCGGCAATGACCTCCTCTGAATTATCAACGCCGTAGGCCACTGAAGATATGGCAACCATGAGACAGCTCTTAGACAGGTGGGATTTCGCCAGACCTTAGCAGATGTTTTTCGCTCGTCTAGTGCCGAATTGAACCTTATAAAACGAAAAATAATTGACTTTTGTTTTGTTGCTTTCGCGGCTCGGTGATAGCTTCCGATTTGGCATCTAATTTCCCCATGCGCGTCTCCCGTTTGCTTTTGGTGACGTTGCGGGACGATCCAGCTGAAGCTGAAATTCCCTCCCATCGCCTTTTGGTAAGGGCTGGTTACATCCGTCGGGTGGCATCAGGCATATATGCATATCTGCCTTTGATGTGGAGGGTATTGCGCAAGATCTCAGCGATTGTTCGAGAGGAGATGGATTCCACCGGAGCGCTAGAAACCCTGCTGCCGCAACTTCAACCGGCTGAACTTTGGCAACGCAGCGGCCGCTGGACTGGTTATACAGATGGTGAAGGAATCATGTTCAACTTGCGTGATCGCCAAGATCGCGCCCTGGGGCTCGGCCCAACCCACGAAGAGGTTGTAACCACATTGGCGGCAGATCTATTGCGTTCATACCGTCAATTACCTGCCACTCTCTATCAAATCCAAACCAAATTTCGAGATGAAATTCGTCCTCGCTTTGGCTTGATGCGCAGCCGCGAATTCATCATGAAAGATGCCTATTCATTTCATGCCAGTAGCGGTGATCTTGATAGCACTTATGCAGTTATGGAAGCCGCATACAAACGCATTTTTGCAAGATGCGGAGTGCAGTCGCTCGCAGTGGAAGCAGATAGCGGTGCCATCGGCGGTTCAGCTAGTAAGGAATTCATGGTTTCCGCTGCTGCAGGGGAAGATCTGATCTTGATGAGCCCCGACAACAGCTATGCCGCTAATCAAGAAAAAGCCCAATCGCTTGCACCAGAAGCTGAGCTTCTGCCTGAAGCTGAATGTCGATTTCTTGATACTCCCGGGCAAACCAGTATTGAAAGCATCTGTTCCAGCAATGGGTTTGAACCAAACCAAACCGTGAAAGTGTTGTTGCTAGTGGCCCGTTTTAGCAGCGGACATTTGCAACCATTACTACTAAGCCTGCGGGGTGATCAACAATTAAATGATGTGAAATTAAGTAATTTACTCACAAGGGCCCATGCAACTAAGTGGGGTAGCTTGTTGCAAATCAATCCACTAGATATTGCATCTCTTGCTGATGCCAGTTTAATTCCCTTTGGTTATGTGGGTCCTCAGTTGTCAGATAATGTGCTGATTGGCAGTAAATTAGATGGCTCATCCTTAGCACCAAATTTTCTGCGCTACGCCGATAAAAGTGCTGCTGAGTTAGTGAGGTTTGTTTGTGGTGCCAATCGTTTAGATCAACATTTGGTGGGGGCGGAATGGAATTCGAGCACCATGCCACTACCAGAGGTGCATGATTTGCGTTCAGCTCAGGCTGGCGACCGTTGCTTGCATGATCCAAGCCAAATTTTGCAGGCCACTCGGGGCATTGAGGTGGGGCATATTTTTCAATTGGGTCGTAAATATTCCGAAGCACTTGAGGCCCGATTCACTAATGAACAGGGGCAGGAAGAAGCTTTATGGATGGGTTGTTACGGCATCGGGGTGTCGCGATTGGCCCAAGCGGCTGTTGAACAACATCACGACGGCGCTGGAATCATCTGGCCTGTGCCAATTGCACCCTTTGAGTTGGTGCTTGTTATTGCCAGTGCCCAAGATTCGCAACAGGTGCAATTGGCCGAAAACCTCTACGAACAATTCCTTAAAGCAGGAGTTGATGTGTTGTTGGATGATCGCAATGAAAGGGCGGGTGTGAAATTTAAGGATGCAGAACTATTGGGGATTCCCTGGCGAATGGTGATTGGCAGAGGGGCCTCAACTGGTGCGGTGGAGTTGGTGGAGCGCTGCAGTGGCAACAAGCAGGAAGGGGAGGCCCAATCTTTAGTGAGCTGGCTGCTGGAGCGTTTGATTGCTCAACGGGCTGGATCTGTATGAAGCTATTTTCGCTAGCCGGGATAGTTTCAATGTTGGTTTGTATTTCTTCTTGCCAGCAGCAATTTGCAGGGCAGAAAGTGGCTCAGCTTGGCAGCCGAGAGGTGTGGCTTGGTAACAACAAAACACAAACCAAGTTCAGCTCAAGCCGTAGTTTTTGGCAGTTGCCGCTTCGTATTAGTAATCCCGGTGGCGAACAGATCAGCCTGGAGGTTCAATTGGAATGCGATGCCGCTCAGCCCAGCAGCGGGCTTATCAGTTTAATAAATCTGCGTCGCCAAGACCCCCTGCTAGGCCTTGATCGGCGTGATTCTTCTTTGGAGCGCAGCTGGTCGGGTGTTGAAGGGCCATTGCCTCCGGTTTGGTTGCGGCAGCTTTCTCAAAGCCATTGCGGAGTTGCAAAAATGCCCCCTCGCTGGCGCAGCATTTAAAGTAGTGCAATAACCGGGGAACGATGTTGATCAAAATGCTGCAAACACTCCTCAATCCGTTCTACAAGCAATTCACCAAACAATTGCTTGCCTTGCTGCTGATTACTAGCTTGGTTTTTGGCCTCAGTGCTTGTGGTGAATCCGCCTCGGGTCTCACCGGTTCCTATGCAGATGACACTGTCGCAGTAGCTGAAGCTCTATTAACTACTATCTCCACCCCTGCTGAAGGTCCTGAAAGGGCTAATCAGCAAAAGGAAGCAAGATCTTTAATCAACAGTTATGTGGCTCTTTATCGCCCAAATAGTTCAGTGAACGGCTTGGCTTCTTTCACAACGATGCAAACAGCCTTGAATTCCCTCGCCGGCCACTACGCAAGTTATGCCAATAGACCTTTACCAGAAGCATTGGTAAAGCGGATTGATAAAGAATTACATCAAGCAGAAATCAGTGTTACCAGGGGTTCTTAAGCAATTTGCCCATTGCCCCCATTATTTTCTTTGACTCATGGCACCTTGATCTGAGAAGCTTTCGGATTGTTCAGAGAAGCGGCCCCGTGCCGCCCGTGCATTGGCAAACGTAGTAGTTATAGGGGCACAGTGGGGAGATGAAGGCAAAGGGAAAATTACCGATTTGCTTAGCCGTTCCGCCGATGTGGTGGTGCGTTATCAAGGGGGCGTAAATGCTGGTCACACGATTGTTGTAGACGGAAAGGTGCTCAAATTGCACCTAATTCCATCAGGAATTCTTTACCCAAACACCATGTGCCTTATTGGCGCTGGCACTGTTGTGGATCCAAAGGTGTTGCTTGGGGAGCTCGAGATGCTCGCCGGCAATGGCATTGATGCCAGTGGTTTAAAGCTGGCTTCTACAGCCCACGTAACCATGCCTTACCACCGCCTGCTGGATAAGGCGATTGAAGTGCAAAGGGGTAATGGACGTATTGGTACAACCGGACGCGGCATCGGCCCCACGTATTCAGATAAAGCTGAACGCAACGGCATTCGGGTTATTGATCTGCTCGATGAGGCCCATCTGCGTGAACGCCTAGAAGTGCCGATCAAAACTAAAAATTTGCTATTGGAGCGGATTCACGGCATTGAACCTTTAGATGCAAATGAAGTAATTGCGGAGTATGCAGCCTATGGCCGTAGGTTGGCGCCCCACGTGGTGGATTGCATTCGTAGCATCCACGGAGCGGCAAAGGCCCGTAAAAATATTTTGTTTGAAGGGGCCCAAGGAACCCTGCTCGATTTAGATCACGGCACTTATCCCTACGTAACTTCCTCAAACCCGGTGGCCGGTGGCGCTTGCATTGGTGCTGGAGTGGGTCCAACACTGATCGATCGTGTAATTGGCGTCGCCAAGGCCTACACCACCAGGGTGGGTGAAGGGCCTTTCCCTACCGAATTAGAAGGAAGCTTGTCTGATCACCTTTGCGATCGCGGTGGGGAATACGGCACCACCACTGGCCGCCGCCGCCGCTGTGGCTGGTTTGATGGTGTGATCGGTAGGTATGCGGTGGAGGTTAATGGAATCGATTGTTTAGCGATTACCAAGTTGGATGTGCTCGATGAGCTTGATCAAATTCAGGTTTGTGTTGCTTATGAACTGGATGGAGAGCGAATTATGCATTTCCCCAGCAGTTCTGGTGATTTTGCTCGCTGTCAGCCAATTTATGAAACCTTGCCTGGTTGGCAAACATCAACGGCTGATTGTCGCCGTTTAGATGAGTTGCCCCCCACAGCTATGGCTTATCTGCGTTTTCTAGCTGAATTAATGGAGGTGCCAATCGCCATCGTTTCGCTTGGAGCAAGCCGCGATCAAACCATCGTTGTGGAAGACCCCATCCACGGTCCTAAACGAGCACTATTAAGCGCATGACATCCCCTCGTTTTGATGTGGTTGCCATCGGTAATGCAATCGTTGATGTTTTATCCCAGACCAGCGAGCAATTTCTTATTGAACAAGGCCTGAAGAAAGGCACCATGGCCCTTCTCAATCAAGTCGAGGCGGAAGAGCTTTACAAATCCATGGGCTCAGGGATTGAAAGCTCCGGAGGTTCTGCTGCAAACACAATCGCAGCCGTTGCTCAATTGGGAGGTAGGGCAGGTTTTATTGGCCGGGTTCGCAACGATCAGTTGGGGGAAATATTTGCGCATGATTTAAGGGCCACCGGCGCCAGTTTTGATACCCCTGCCGCTGAAGTTGGTGCTGCCACTGCGCGCTGCATGATTTTTGTAACCCCTGATGCGCAACGCACCATGGGTACATTTTTAGGGGCTTCGATTGCTCTAGATCCAAATGATTTAGATCTTTCGATGGTGCGGCAAACCAGAGTGTTGTATTTAGAAGGATATTTGTGGGATGCCGAAGCAGCAAAAAAAGCATTTTTAGCTGCTGCAGCTGAAGTGAAAGCCCATGGAGGAGAAGTTGCTCTTAGTCTTTCAGATCCTTTCTGTGTTGATCGCCATAGAACAAGTTTCCAAGAGCTTGTGGAGGGTCATGTTGATATTTTGTTTGCTAATGAAGATGAAATTAAAAGCCTTTATTTAACTGATTCATTTGAACAAGCCACTGATTTGGTGAGAGGTCATTGCAAACTTGCCTGCCTAACCCGAAGCTCCCAAGGTTCTTTGGTGCTAGCAGGAGATGCCACCCTTGTGATTCCTGCTTACCAATTGGGAGATTTACTTGATACCACTGGTGCTGGCGATTGCTATGCCGCTGGCTTCCTTTATGGCTACAGCCAAGGCTGGGATCCAAAACGTTGCGGCCATGCTGGTTCGATTTGTGCTGCCCAGATTGTTACCCAAATGGGCCCTCGATCGCAGGTTGATCTAAAGGATTTAATTGAATATCATCTCGCTTCTTTTAAATAATTATAATCCTGCAAATTTTAACTATTTTAAATTCACTGACCCTATTTGTTGTAGTAATTCCTTTGCCGCAAGCCCAACGCCTGGGGGGCGGGAGAGCAAAAACAATTGCAGATTTAAGGCATCACAAAGTTCATGCCAATGGGCTTCATTGTTCCCCCCCGATTGCCGGGTGAGCACCACATCGCAACCCCATTGACGACATAGGGCTGCTTCCACTGACCATTTGCTTTGGTGGGGCCTGAGGCAAGCGATTTTTTCAGCTGATAAGCCAAGCTTGAGGGCAGTTTTCAATGCTTCAGGGCTTGGCAATAGGCGCACGCAGTGATCGCTAGCTCTGCTGTGCTGCAATGCTTTGCTCAATTCCCTGGCCCCAAGGGCTAGGAGTAATACCTTCCCCTCCAAAGCTTCATTGTTTAGGGCGGCAAGATTTGGCAGAAGCTTGGCCTTTCCTGGAGCCAGCTCTGGCCGCCAGTAGTGCAGCATTGGCTGTTGCAAATCAGCGCAGACTTGATCTAAATCGCGATGGATTTGGCGAGCAAAAGGGTGGGTGGCATCTATTACCCAGCGGCAAGGCCAAGAACTTATGGCAGCCTTCAATTTTCCCCCGGCACCTAATGCCCCGATCTTTATTTCAAGGCGCGGATGGCTCGGATAAACCCTTGCTGCAGCTTCTGAAACCACACTCACCCTCAAATGCCACCCCTTTTCCAGCAGGCTGGTGGCGAGAAACGGCCCTTCGCCGGTACCACTTAGTAGCCAGAGCCGCTGGTGGTTGGTACCTAATTGGGGGAGAATAAAAGCCACGGTTGCGTTTTTGTTGTGAATCAATGCCTGCTGGAAGTGGAAGTGCTGGAAGCTCCAAAAATCAGATACACCCAAGACAACCAAACTCCGATCGCTGAAATGTCAGTGCGGCTTGAGGGATTACGACCTGAAGACCCCGCTGGTGAACTGAAAGTGGTGGGTTTTGGCAGCTTGGCCCAAGATCTGCAGAATCGCGTAGTGGTTGGTCAACGCTTAGTTGTAGAGGGTCGCTTGCGGATGAATACGGTGGCCCGCCCTGATGGAGTGAAAGAGAAAAAAGTGGAATTCACACTTTCTCGGTTGCATCCTTTGGGGGCGTCTTCTGTTTCATCTGCAGTTTCACCCTCCCCAGTTGCAGCCATACCTGCTGCTCCTATTCCTGTATCGGCACCAGCCAAGGTAACTACACCAGCTGCGCGCCCATCAGATGCACCAAGTTGGAATACTGGCCCGCTAGTTGATCTTCCAGAAGACGAAATTCCTTTTTAAGCCAAGCCTGAGGCTTAAAAAATTAATTTGGCTTTGATTTTTCAGATGCCAGCTCCAATAGCTGACCCAGTTCCCTCTCTAGGGCCGCTAAATCCAGGCGCAATTCAGGCCACTTGCCGGCATCGAGTTCTCTTAGCAACCAACTGCGATCCTGCTCAAGGACCTGGATCAGTTCTGTAGCACCATTGCATTCATTAGCCATATCAATACTGCTCATTTTTTAAATAAACTCCCGCACTTTGTAGGGCTTTGAGAGAGGATAGCGAAATGCAAGGTCTTTTCTCACCTGGTTCAGTTCTAACCGTATTGGGTTCGGTTCTCACGGTTATTGGTTCTGTGGCGTACGCCACAGACGCCCCCAATTTGAGTTTGCCAACGATTTTTTACGGCATTCCAATTTTTCTTGGGGGCCTCGCTCTTAAATCATCAGAACTGCCCCCTGTGCGCCGGATTACACCT
This sequence comes from Synechococcus sp., assembly GCF_982614295.1. Taxonomy (NCBI): domain Bacteria; kingdom Bacillati; phylum Cyanobacteriota; class Cyanophyceae; order Synechococcales; family Synechococcaceae; genus Synechococcus; species Synechococcus sp. The sequence goes on along the minus strand of NZ_CEXBMR010000001.1, from coordinate 69,045 downwards.
GCGGCTCAATGCAAGGAACTGAGGGAATCCAGCGCCACCGAGGGCCAACTGAAGTTGCTTAAGGATGTTGTGCGTTGGCGTTACGGCCAAAAAGCCCATTTGGAAAGTTCCCTAGAAGCCCTCAAGCTTTGGGATGACGACAACCCACCCCAGATTGAAACCATTGAGGAATACAGCTATGAAGGTCGTTACGCCTTGCGGCTACGAGTTAGTTTGAACTCAGTGCCTAGGGAGCGCTGGCAGGCCTTAGAAGGAAGGCTTGGCAGATTTTTTGGGCCTGGCCTGGAGGCGCGTTTGGAGGATGAGGGACCCGGGGCCTTAAGTATCTGTTTCATTCAGCCATGCCAATAGATCCGCAGATTTCCAGCCACGATGCCCTGCGGGTGGAGGTGCTGAGTGAAGCACTGCCTTTTATTCAACGTTTCAGTGGCCGCAGGGTAGTTATTAAATACGGCGGTGCCGCGATGGTGGAACAACACCTTCGTGAGGCGGTTTTTCGTGATATCGCGCTTCTAGCAAGTGTTGGCGTGCGCCCCGTAGTAGTTCATGGGGGCGGGCCAGAGATAAATCAATGGTTAAAACGCTTAGAAATTGAAGCAGTGTTTCAAGAGGGTTTGCGTGTTACGGATCCCGCCACAATGGATGTGGTGGAGATGGTTTTGGTGGGCAGGGTTAATAAGCAGATAGTTAATGGTTTAAACCAAGTTGGCGGAAAGGCTGTGGGTTTAAGCGGCGCTGATGGCGACCTCGTAAGGGCACGAACTCATGGTGATGGTTCCCTTGGTTTGGTGGGTGATGTGGCGAGGGTGGATCCTGCTGTGATTATTCCCCTTTTAGATTTGGGATACATCCCTGTAATTTCTAGCGTTGCTCCAAATTGCGAAGGTCAGTCTTACAACATCAATGCAGATACAGTTGCCGGCGAATTAGCAGCCGCTCTTGATGCTGAAAAACTCATACTTCTCACCGATACCCAAGGTATTTTGCGAGATCGCAATGATCAAGGTTCTTTAATACGCCATAGCAGTTTGGCCGAAGCGAGAGAACTTATTTCCACTGGGGTAGTTGCTGGTGGGATGGTGCCAAAAACTGAATGCTGCATTCGCGCTTTAGCGCAGGGGGTTAGAGCTGCTCACATCGTTGATGGACGTGTACCCCATGCCCTTTTACTTGAAATTTTTACTAAAGAAGGAATTGGCACGATGGTGGTAGGCAGCAGTATGGGTTAAGGCAAATGCACCCTGAAGCGCGCACTGCCCTTGCTTGCGGCGAATATCGCAAAGTGGTTGATTTGCTGTTGCCACTGAAAGCGCAATTGCCTGCATCTTGCAATGAAGGAAGCGAATTAAGGCTCTGGCTCGCCACCGCTTATCAAGGTTTAAACGATCAAGCAAGTGCAGTTGCCTGTTGCCGCGAGGTGTTTTTAATGGGTGGGAGTGAACAACGCCGCCAGGCCCAAGCTGTATTGGCAATCATTGAAGCTCCGGTATTGCAGCGTCCGAAGGAATGGTGCATTGAATTACCCAGCCTCGGTGATAGCCCGCCCCTTGAAGGATTAGCTAAAGGGGTTAATAAGCCAAATAAAAAGCCTGTTTGTAAAACAGAGTCTCCCCCTGCACCACCTGTGGGTCGCACCAGAGCGCCACTCGGGTTTGCCTTGGTTGCTGGTCTCTTTCTAGTTTTCATTACATTTTTATTGTCTGGTTGCGTGAGGGTTGATGGCACTATTGAATTTCACGGACCTGGCAGGCTTCAGTTTCAGCAGCAGTGGGAGCGCCAACACTCCAGCCGCAGCAGTGTTATCAGGCTGCAGGAATTGGGGCCTCAAATTGAAGCTGAGCTGAAGAGCTTTGAAGAGCGTTATGGCATCGCTGTGCAAGCACCAAAATTGCAGTGGCAAGAACGCAACTGGTTAATTGGGGCGCAACAACAGCTCAATTTGGAATGGGATCTAAATGATTTAGATCCAGTGGCTGGTTTGTCTTTACATCTACATCTAAAACCCTTGGCCCTCAAAGCTGTTCAGTTGGCAGTGCCGCTTGCGGTGCAACAAGAAAACTCAACAACGTTGGATTGGCAGCTGTTGCCAGGTGAACTAAATAGCTTTGCTTATTCTTGCTGGCGTTGGAGTGGTTTGGGTCTAGGGGCGATATTAATTTCCTTGTTGTTGGCGCTGAGCTTGCTACTGCAAAATTTGAGCTCTAAAGCTCCATTGGGTCGGGATCAATAGCTAGATGAACTCCTTTTGGTAATAATCGTCTAAGGATTTGTTCAGATGGCAGCGGGATTGGGCTGGCGGGAGGGCCTTGCAGTAAAAGTTGCCAGCGGCTTAAGCCAGCTACTCGGGCCCGTGGAGCAGGGGCCGGGCCAATCGCAAGCCAATCAGCTTCCCTTAGCAGATTGGCTACATGGTTCAGCAAAGTAGCGGCGGCACTGGCGGTGAGGCTGGCCTGCGGGCCGGCAAATCTGAGCAAACAGGCCCGGCTGTAGGGCGCGAGGCGAGCTATTCGCCTAACGGCCGCTTCCTCTTCTAAAAATTCAGCGTAACTGCCTGCAATCAAGTGTTGGATTACACGATGATCTGGGTCGTAGGTTTGGACCAAAACCTCTCCAGGTTGTTCGCCTCTGCCGGCCCGCCCTGCCAATTGCAGTAGTAGTTGCAAGCTTTGTTCTGCGGCCCTTAGATCGGGGCGATGCAGTAATCCATCGGCTGCTAACACTGCCGCCAAGGTCACTTTGGGTAAGTCCATTCCCTTTGCCAGCATTTGAGTACCAACTAGAACGTCTGCTTCCCCAGCGGCAAAACGCTCCAAAAGTTGCTTATGTCCATCACGACCTCTGGTGCTGTCTCTGTCAAAACGTAAAAGACGTATTCCCTCAAGTTCAAGCTCAAGCTGCTCCAGCACTTTTTGGGTGCCAGCCCCAAATGGCTTAAAAGCGGTGGAACCGCATTGTCCGCAATTAGTAGCTATTTCGTCTCTGTGGTCGCACCAATGACAACGCAGCCAGCTGTGGCCATCGGAATTGCGATGCACTGTTAAAGAAACATCGCAATGGGGGCACGTAACTGCTTGCCCGCAACTCCGACAGCTTAAAAAAGTGCTGTAGCCGCGTCTTGGTACCAGAACTACCGCCTGTTGTTTACGTTTAGCCAATCCACTGAGTCGCTCCAGAAGAGGCCTACTTAAAAGCTGTCGATTGCCATCTGCAAGTTCCTGCCGCATATCCACAACTCGCACTGGAGGTAGTGGCCTTGCTGCAATGCGTTGAGGTAAGCGCAGTAAGCCAATGCTGTTATTTGGCTTTTGGCAGGCGAGCCAGGTTTCAAGGCATGGGGTGGCACTACCTAAAAGGATCTTGCAACCCTCCTGCTGCTGCCTTAAGCGAGCCACATCACGGGTGTGATAACAGGGCATTGGCGCTTCTTGTTTATAGGAACTGTCGTGTTCCTCATCAAGCACGATCAAGCCAAGTTTTGGTAATGGCAAAAATATTGCTGAGCGGGTTCCCACCACTACGCAAGGACTACCCGAACGGCAATAACGCCAGGTGGCCAAACGCTCTCCTTCGCTTAATGCTGAGTGATAAGGAACTACAGCATTACCAAATCGCCTTTGGCAGCGTTCCAGTAATTGGGGGATTAAACCAATTTCTGGCGTAAGCATTAACACGCTCCTGCCGACTTCCAGTTCAGGAATGCAACAACGCAGATAGATCTCAGTTTTACCGGAACCGGTTACTCCCCAAAGCAGCCATTCTTTTTGCTCGCGCTGATCCTGGAAGAGCTGCAGCACATTGGCTTGATCTGGATTGAGATTTGGCGGAATTTCAAGGTTTCTTGCCGGACTAGAAGGCCAGCCCTGGGGCGGTTTTGTTTGATTGCTTAATTCAACTAATGCCTTTGCCTCAAGCAGTTTCAGTAGCGAACGGCTGTACCCATTGAGAACAAGCTCTTGAACCGGCTTGGGCCCTTGTTGCCGCAAGAGTTCGAGCAAAAGTTGCTGCTTTGCAGTTAGTGCCGTTGAAGGTTTAGAAGTTGAAGTTTTAGAAGTTGAAGTGGCAAGGTTTAGAAAACTATGTTCATGCTTTGGAATCGCCCTGGCTACAAGTTGCTTACGACCCAAACCAGCAGCCTGTTGTTTCTTGCCTAACCAGCCATTGGGTAAGGCGGTTTTAAGCACCTGAAAAGGGGCTGTATGGCATTGATTAGCCACTGCAATAAGTAACTTCTGCCATTTTTCGTTTATTGCCGCAGGTTCGAGTCGCTCCAGTACAGGTTCAAGGCTGATGCCCTCGGGAATTGCCGCATTTGTTTCATTTACTAACCCATTGTGAAGTTTTCCACGTAATTTCACCCTTACCAAATCACCAACTTCCAAGACCATGCCAGAGCCATTGCTGTAGCTGAGAAGTAAGCCTTCTCTACCCGCTTCCACCCACACACTTACAGCCGTTAAATTCCCGCCCACTAGGTATTTGCCGTTTTTAAAACCCCAACCTCTTATCCAAACCCACTTATTGATTACTTGCCGATCTTCTGATCTTTTCTTAAGATAATTTTGTTGGGCTGTTCAGCAGCTCCTGGAGCACAGCGGAGCTTCAGCCAGCGGGTAGACCTTGGGAAGCTTGCTTCGGGTCTGCGATCACCCCTGACAACCCTGCTAAACCCTTTCGCCAGTTAAGTATGGCGGAATTTCTGTAGAAATTTATTGCCTTGGTCTGATCATTCAGGTTGAGGCATGCATTTGTTTGCATCCCCTGTTTGCATTTTTGTTCGCATGACTGCTACTGCCGTTTCTGAATCCTTGGCCCCTTTGGAGCTGGAAATTCCCGCAGTTGCGGAAATTATGCCTAAGGCTGAAAAGCTTGTAAAAAAAGTTGCTGTTAAGGCAAAAACCTCAGAAAAAACCACCACAGTTAAGGCTGCTGCAAAGCCAAAAGTTGCTGCCAAAACAAAGGTTGCTGCAAAAACAACAGTAGAAACTGCGGCAAAAGCAAAGGCTGTAGCAAAGCCCAAACTTGAAACTGTTGCAAAACCAAAAGCTGCGACAAAGCCAAAGGCAGAAACTGCTACTAAGCCAAAGGCTGTTACAAAACCCAAAGCTGCGACAAAGCCAAAGGCAGAAACTGCCGCAAAGCCAAAAGCTGTTGCAAAGCCAAAAGCAGAATCTGCTACTAAGCCAGCCACAAAAAATACCAAAACTACCCTAAAAACAACAACTAAAACAGCTCCAAAAACCACTACAAAAACTTCAGTTAAACCATCTTCGAAAAAAATAGCCACCAGCTCTGTAAAGACTGCCTCTAAAAGCGCGTCAAAAGCTTTATCTGATAATGAACCCACCATCGAAGTGAGCGCCGAAGAGTTACAGGAGATGGCCAATGCGCTTTCATCAGATTCAAAAGAAATTAAGGGCTCTGCAAAGGCCGCAAGTATTAAAATCGGACCTAAAGGAGTTTATACAGAGGATTCAATAAGGGTTTATCTACAAGAGATAGGCCGCATCCGCTTACTCCGAGCAGACGAAGAAATTGAATTGGCGCGTAAAATTGCAGATTTACTACAACTAGAGGAATTAGCTAACCAATTCGAAGAGGATAATGGTCATTATCCTGACAATAAAGAATGGGCAGCATTAGTTGAAATGCCTTTGATTAAATTCCGCCGTCGTTTAATGCTTGGCAGGCGGGCAAAGGAAAAAATGGTGCAATCTAATCTCCGATTAGTTGTATCTATTGCTAAAAAATATATGAATCGTGGTTTATCTTTTCAAGATCTAATCCAGGAAGGCAGTCTTGGTTTGATTAGAGCAGCTGAAAAGTTTGACCACGAAAAAGGTTATAAATTCTCCACATACGCCACTTGGTGGATTCGTCAAGCAATCACTAGGGCTATCGCTGATCAAAGCCGTACAATTCGCTTGCCAGTTCATCTATACGAAACAATCTCACGGATTAAGAAAACAACAAAAATACTTAGCCAGGAATTTGGCCGTAAGCCCACTGAAGAAGAGATCGCCGAATCAATGGAAATGACCATTGAGAAGTTGCGATTTATTGCTAAATCAGCTCAGCTTCCGATCTCTTTGGAAACCCCAATTGGAAAGGAGGAAGATTCACGACTTGGTGATTTTATCGAAGCTGATATCGAAAATCCTGATCAAGATGTTGCAAAGAACTTACTTAGGGAAGATCTTGAGGGTGTACTTGCAACTCTTAGCCCTAGAGAACGCGATGTATTGCGTTTGCGCTACGGCCTAGATGATGGCAGGATGAAAACACTAGAAGAAATAGGACAAATATTTGATGTAACACGTGAACGCATTCGCCAAATAGAGGCAAAAGCTTTACGTAAATTGCGCCATCCCAACCGTAATGGCATATTAAAAGAGTATATTAAATAACATTATTATTGTGATTTTAGAAGATCTCAGGGGCTTGCGATCCGCTCCAATTTTATCCCAGCAAGAAAAGCAACAACTTGCAACTGATTTAAAGCAGCGCATCGCGGCGTGCGATTGGTTCACCATTGGAGTAATGGCGCCCACTGCAAATGATGCACTTATTAGTTTGCGTCAAATGGAGGCATTTTGGAATTGGCTTCCGCTCCAATTCCAGGATTCGAGCCCATTGCCCCAGGGGCCAGTTTTCCTTAAAGGTAATCAACGCACCGGAAAGTTGATGCTGCGTTTTGAAGAAGGCCTGGGTGAGGGTTTGTTAATCAGTGGCCAAGCCCCTTCCAACCCCGCGGCAGAAGATACCTGGGGGCCTTTACCCCTTGATTTCTTCAAGTAGCTCGAATGTTTTATTGTCTACTAAGTAGGCTTTTCAATAGTTTCAACTAACCACCGCACAGTTAACCAGCGCACAAATGACCACAACCATCCTAAGAATCGCTTCCCGCCGCAGTCAGCTTGCGATGGTGCAAACCGAATGGGTGCGAGATCAGTTGCTCCTAGCCCATCCAGGCCTAGAGATCAGCATTGAAGCGATGGCAACTCAAGGCGATAAAATATTAGATGTTGCACTAGCTAAAATTGGTGATAAGGGCCTTTTCACAAAAGAATTAGAGGCTCAAATGTTAGTTAATCAAGCAGATATTGCCGTCCATAGTCTTAAGGATTTACCAACTAACTTACCCGATGGCTTGATGCTTGGTTGTGTAACTGAACGGGAAGATCCTGCAGATGCTTTGGTAGTTCATGCACGCCATCAGGATAAAAACCTCGCTAGCTTGCCAGCAGGTGCAGTGGTAGGAACTAGTTCATTAAGACGTTTAGCCCAATTAAAATATCACTATCCTCACCTTCTTTTTAAAGACGTAAGAGGTAATGTGATTACACGTTTGGAAAAGTTAGATTCTGGTGATTATGACTGTCTAATATTGGCTGCCGCCGGTTTAGGGCGTTTGGGTCTTAGTAATCGCATTCATGAACTTATCGATCCAAATATTTCGCTTCATGCAGTCGGTCAGGGCGCTCTAGGGATCGAATGTCGCGTTGCAGATCCAGACGTATTGACACTAATCAAAGTGCTTGAGCATCGTTCAACCGCGTTGCGCTGTTTAGCCGAACGCTCATTTCTACGCAACCTTGAAGGGGGCTGCCAGGTTCCAATTGGAGTGAATTCAAGTTTTGAAAACGGTAATCTGCATCTCACCGGCATGGTGGCCAGCCTTGATGGATTGCGCTTGATTCGCGATCAGGCAAGTGGGCCTGAATCTGATCCTGAATCAATAGGAATTGCCTTAGCTGAAAAATTACGTAGCCAGGGTGCTGGAGAGATACTCCAGGAGATATTTGCGAATGTTAGATCCCAAAGCTGAAGCTACTGCGGCTCCATTCCAATGGGGGTTATTAGCGTGGGCGGCTTTAGTTGGTTTATCAACTGGTTTTGCAATTGTTGGTTTTCATTATTTACTTGGCTTTATAAATAATTTAATTTATGGCCCTTTTGTTGCTTTTGTAATCGATGCGGTTGGCCCGCACCCGGTGTTGCCTGAGCTGTTGCCTCCCCCACCACCGGCGGCTACCTCCACTCCATTGCAATCCTTGTTGCAAATTGGCCTTGGCGGTTTGGGAGTTTTATCTCCTCCAGTGGCGCTGCCTCCGGAACCTGTATTGCCCCGATACCAATGCCACCAGCTTGGTTGAGCAGTTGGCCGGTGGTGTTAGGGCCACTGCTTGGGGGCGTATTAGTTGGATTATTAAGGCTAATCACAAAAGATCTCGGCCCTAGTTTGCCCAGTTTGATGGCGATGGCTGATGGCCGCATGCAGGCAGAGCCACGCTTGCCTTTTGCACGATTGCTGGGTGCCTCTATCAGTCTTGGCAGTGGAGCTTCCCTTGGGCCAGAGGGTCCGAGTGTTGAAGGTGGCGGCAATATCGGTTTATGGCTTGGCAAGCGGGCCGGCTTACCCCCTGATTCCCTCAAAGCGCTTGTGGGTGCAGGAGTTGCCGCTGGTTTAGCTGCAGGTTTTCGGGCGCCTATTGCAGGGGTGTTTTTGGCTTATGAAGGCGCCTACAGCACAATCCCAGGCAGGCCCAGTTTGCGGGCAGTGCTCGTAGCAGCAGTTTGTTCTACTTTAGTTACGCAATTGGGTCTTGGTGATACGCCGATTTTGCGATTGCCTGCCTACGAAGTTAGATCCCCATTAGAACTACCTTTATATTTAGGCTTGGGCTTATTAGCTAGTTTTGTGTCTTTGGGTTTGGTGCGTTTATTAGCGCTTGGTCGTAGTGAATTTGTGCAAGTTCAGTTAGGGAAAATGCCCCCTTGGTTATTAACTGGTGCGGGCGGTTTAGCCGTTGGTTTATTAGCGCTTGGCTTTCCACAGGTGTTAGGGGTTGGTTACGACACAATTGAATCTCTTTTAGGTTCTGGCGGTGGCATTAGTTTGCTCACTTTGCTTGGCTTATTATTAGTTAAATTACTAGCTTCCGCTATTAGTAATGCCACCGGATTTATAGGGGGTGGATTTGCACCATCCTTATTTTTAGGAGCAGTACTTGGAAATTTTTATGGGCAACTTCTCGGAGATGGGGGATTTGGTTTACCTGTAGCAGAAGCGCCTGCTTATGCCATGGTTGGTATGGCAGCTGTACTAGCCGGGGCGGCGCGAGCACCGTTAACGGCGTTGCTGTTGTTATTTGAGCTAACCCGCGATATCAGGATTGTTTTGCCACTGATGGCAGCAACTGGTTTGAGCGCATTGCTGGTGGAGCGTTGGCAGGGTTTGGCTGATCCAGGTTTACTGGGCCCTGATCCCGCGGAAGAGCAACGCAGAACTCAATTGCAACAATTACCTGTATTGGATGCATTAGAGCAAGAGGCGCCATTGGTTCTTCCAGCAGATCTTGCACCTGCAACCGCTTTAGGAATGTTGCTTGATGCCCGTGGCCACTGTCTACTTGTGGAGCAATCAGGTTGGGTAAAGGGTTTGATTACACTGGCTGATTTGCAACAGGTACTCAACTCAAATCGCAGTATTTCGTTTCTATCTGATTGTTTACGGAGCGAATTAGTATGGTTGCCAACATCTGCAGATTTAAGTCGTTTAGAAGATCAATT
>NZ_CEXBMR010000001.1:0-59375 GCF_982614295.1 Synechococcus sp. | reverse complement strand
TCATGGCTGCCACTTTATTGCTTGCTTCAGAAATTGAGCAACTAGCAAGCTTATTGCCCGATTGGGAATTTCTTGATGGCAAGCTAAAGAGGCAATGGCGATTCAATGATTTTCCTCAAGCATTTGCTTTTATGGTGAGAGTAGCTTTTATAGCTGAAACTATGGGCCATCACCCTAATTGGAGTAATTCATGGAATTTAGTAACTATTGAACTTGTCACCCATGACCTAGGCGGGTTAACAAATCTTGATATTAAGTTAGCACAGCAGATCAATTGTTGTGTATGATTAAACTAACTACAAAAAATTGAAAATGAACCAGGCGAGTAATCAGTTGGAATTGCTCAATGCTGCTTCCTCCTATTACTCCATGGTGGCAAGACTTGCATTGGTTGAGGCTGATATACCATTTTATAATCACATGTTAGATATTCACTTTGCAAAGCAACAGTTGAGTGATAGATATCGTGAATTAAATCCTCAGATGACTGTCCCTACTTTGCGTGCTGAAAATCTTTTGCTAACAAGCAGTAAGGATATTTTGCAATGGGCCGCCTGCCAAGCTGGTTCTAGTTGGATGGATTCTGATATAAGTTTAACCCTTTTAATTAATGAATTGGTTTCTAATCATTATTTAATTTCAATTGAAGACCTTACTTTTGGGAAATGGCTTTCTAGTAACAAGCTTTTGGCATTTGTTTTTCCTCGAATGCTTGCATCAATAGTTAAGCGCTTGGAGAATCAATTGGAATCGGTTGATTCACTTTCTCCAGTGGATATTATTGCGCTAAAAAATAAGGCTCAACTAAATCGTTCAAGGCTTGCCTACTTCACGGAGGGCTCCCAAAAACAAAAATTAGAAGATATGAGGCTGAAGTGGAGTAATTATTTACATACTATTCCATTGATTGAATCCAATCAATTCATATTTGGCGACCGTTTTAGTAGTATTGATGTGGTGCTAGCAGTTTTATTTGCTCGTCTTACTATGATTAATGAAACCAGTTTAATTGATAGGCCAGACCTCCAGAATTGGTGGGGTAGAGTGCAACTTCGCGGCAGTTTACGCGTGGCAGATTTATGGATGCGTATGCAACGCCGCCGTTTACTGCTAACTGCATGGAAAGCTCGGAATACAGTTGTTAATTAAATATCAATTTATTATTTTCCTTGCTTACATTTACTTCACTTCCAGAGCAATAGCGGCCAGCTAATATTAATTTAGCAATTTGTGTTTCCAGCTCTTTTTGAATTGCACGCTTTATTGGCCTTGCCCCATACACTGGATCGTACCCAGCGGTTGCAATTAAATCTAGAGCGTCATTGCTTATGTTAAGGGTTATTTTTTGCTCTTCTAATCTTTTAGACAATCTTTCTATTTGTAGGCCAACAATTTCGCGTAATTCATCAGCTTTTAAGCTGTGAAAAATAATTGTCTCATCTAATCGATTTAAAAATTCGGGTTTAAAATGAGAACGCAATACTTCATTAACGCTTCCTTCCATTTCAACATGTCGGCTATCATCTCCGCCTAATTCTATGATTGATTGGCTGCCAATATTACTAGTAAGAATTAGCACGGTATTTGTAAAATCAACTGTACGCCCCTGGCTATCTGTAGCACGGCCATCATCAAGAATTTGAAGCATTACATTGAATACATCGGGATGTGCTTTTTCTACCTCATCAAAAAGTATCACAGCATATGGTCTGCGCCGCACTGCCTCTGTAAGTTGTCCGCCATCCTCAAATCCCACATAACCTGGAGGGGCACCAATCAGTCTAGATACGGAATGTTTCTCCATATATTCACTCATATCTATACGAACCATCGCATCTTCACTATCAAATAATTCAGATGCCAATGCTTTACCTAATTCTGTTTTACCCACCCCGGTTGGTCCAAGAAATAGGAAGCTAGCAATGGGCCGATTCGGATCCGATAGCCCAGCCCTTGAGCGTTGTATCGCATCAGCTACAGCGGTAACCGCTTGGCCTTGTCCAATTATGCGTTTATGTAATTCAGATTCTAATTCTAATAATTTTGTCATTTCTGATTTTGCTAATTTACTAACGGGAATACCAGTCCACTTTGCAATTACTTCAGCTATATCATCTTCTGTAACCTCCTCCCGCAGCAATTGTTGGCCAGGTTTTGCGCTGCTGCTATCCGCACTACCTAATTCGTTTTCCCTTAGCACTAGTTTTTTATTTAACTCCGCCAAAGTTCCATATTCCAGCGCTGCCGCTTTATTGAGGTCGTAGCTGCGTTTGGCTTGCTCTACTTGGAGTGTTATTTGCTCAATTTCTTCTTTCAATGCTTGGAGGTCGTCGATTGCGCTTTTTTCTTTTTGCCATTGGGCATTTAGGCTGCTTTGTTCCTCATTAAATTCAGCTAATTCTCTTTGAATGCGTTCTAATCTATCCTTGCTAGCAGTGTCTGATTCACGTCCAAGTGAGAGTTTCTCCATTTCTAATTGTAATATTTTTCGGTCTATCTCATCAATTGCCTCTGGCTTAGAGGTGATTTCCATCTTTAATCGAGCAGCTGATTCATCAACTAAATCGATTGCTTTATCCGGTAGGAAGCGATCAGCAATATAACGACTACTAAGTACTGCTGCTGCAACAAGGGCCGTATCAGCAATTCTTACGCCATGGTGCACTTCATAGCGTTCTTTTAAGCCACGTAGTATTGAGATTGTATCTTCAACAGTTGGTTGGTCAACAAAAACTTGTTGAAAACGTCTCTCTAGAGCTGGATCTTTTTCAATATGTTTGCGATGTTCATCAAGAGTAGTAGCTCCGATGCATCTAAGTTCTCCACGGGCTAACATTGGTTTTAATAAATTGCTTGCATCCATAGCGCCACCGGAAGCTCCAGCACCCACTACGGTATGAATTTCATCAATAAATAGTATTATTTGCCCCTCGCTAGTTGTTACTTCCTTTAGAACTGCTTTTAATCGTTCTTCAAATTCTCCTCGATATTTAGCACCAGCGATTAAGGCTCCCATATCTAGTGATATCAATTGTCTGTTTTGTAGTGCTGCTGGCACATCACCATTAACAATTCGCTGTGCTAGGCCCTCAACTATTGCTGTTTTACCAACTCCTGGCTCACCAATTAATACTGGATTATTTTTTGTACGCCTTGATAATATTTGAATAGTGCGTCTAATTTCTTCGTCTCTACCAATTACAGGATCTAATTTTCCTTGCCGAGCAGCAGCTGTTAAATCGCGTCCGTATTTCTCAAGCGATTCATAGGTTCCTTCTGGATTTTGGTGTGTTACCCGTTGGCTGCCTCTTATCGCTTTGATGGCATCGCGCAGTTTATTTTCATTTAGATTTGCTGCTTGAAGCAGCTGCTTACCACAACGTTCATCTATGCCAAGCGCAAGTAGCAGATGTTCAATTGATATAAAACTATCTTCCAATTCTTTCTTAACTCCTTCAGATCGATCTAGTAGTGTTTGCATTCCTTTGCCTATAAATACACTCTCTGGGGCTGCGCCTAAACTTGGTTGACGTTGAATAAATTGTTCCACCTCTATTGTTAGCTTTGATGTGTCCACACTTGCTTTTTCAAGGATCCTCACTGTTAGGCCTTGGTTTTGCTGTAGCAGGGCAAGAAATAGATGCTCAGTTTCAAGCTGTTGTTGCTTTTTTGCTTGTGCTATCGCCTGGGCAGACACAATGGCGGCCCAGGCCTGTTCTGTGAATTGTTCAGCGGTTGGTTGGATCACGATCAAGCTTTTAATTTCTAATCAAACTATGCGATGTTGCTTTTTTCTTTGTACGGTGTACCCACCTAGGGTGTGGTTATCCGATCAAATTGCTGGTTTGATCTCTTTGTAATTACAAAACTTTAATGGGCATCCGTTTTCCCCATAGTCCGCATCGTATTGAGATAGACACCCCCGCGCATTTTTTCCAGCCACCTCTTCGGGTTTCAAATACTTAGGTTGGGCGTATTCCATTCCCCACGGCACCAGCCATTTGCAGCCCCTTTCCGTTAGCCCCTTGCGCGGAGCACCCATTGTTTGCTGAGCTTGTATTGGTGCTGAAATTAATAGGGGTAATCCCAGCAGCAGCAAAACTATTTTGAGGCTTTCTGATTTAAAGCGCATTACTGATTCCAAAACACTTGTGTTCTAGCGCTAAAATTTCCACATGGAAACCTTTGAATCGTTGCTGCCAACTCTTGCTACTGAAGCTAAAAGCTATGGCAGTGATGACTTAGAGAGAAGCTGCTGGCTCGCTGTGCACCGTCATACACACGGAGTTCTTCCCAGTGAATATGATATCCGTGAGATTCCCGAGGATTTATACCTTAAGTTATTAGCTTATTGCAGAGAGATCAATATTCAATAAAAAACCAGCTACATAAGTAGCTGGTTTTTTGATGCAATTTAATTTGCCTTTTGTTTATGCCCAGCCTTTAGAAGACATGTCTTCTACATAGGAGGCAACATCAGCAATGTCTGTTTCTGATAATTTGCCACCAAAAGCTGGCATTGCATTTTTGCCATTTGTAACTTGATAAGCGATAGCTGTTTCATGGCCAGCGCTGTAGTCGGCGAGGTAGGCATCCAATGCCTCAGCCTTAAGTGTGCGTTCGCCGTTAACCACATTGCCGCCCCCCATGTGGCAAGCCACACAGTTAGCGGAAAAGACCTGGGCGCCATGGGCTACATCCGCTGCATAGGCGGGTGCTGTGCCAACGGCGAGGCTGCCGAAGAGGAATGCAAAACAGAGGGCCACTAGGCCAATCAGGCGACGCATAAGCGCAAAAAATTTTCTCAATCAACCTAGTAAGCAAACGCCCACCTTTAGCTGCTCTGAAATGGTTTGACATGTAAGTGGCCGAGCACTTCAGTGCACTGGGCCCCTTCGCGGTAGTTCGGCAGCTTCAAAAGCAGCCTCCAGGCTTGCGCTTTCGGATTGAAGCCCAAATCTTTCTGGTGGACTGATCGGTTGGTGTACAAAATGTCTTTGCTTGATGCTGAAGCGATCCCAGGCGGTTATTTCCAGCGGTAACACCTTGATCAGGGCTTCAATTAACCAGCCCCAAAGCGGAATGCCGGGAGGGCGCCACATACCTCGCCAGCGGCATAGTTGCGCCACAGCAGCATCAATTGTTGTAGCTGGTTGACCAAGTACCAAGCGACGCACAGCTCCCTGGCCTGGTTCTTGATTTTTTTGATGCGGTGTGAGGCTGAGGTGGCAACAAACTTTGGCGATATCTGCTGCATGGATGAAGTGAAAGCTTGAATCAGCCCTTAGCCAACGGGCTAGCCACAGCCAGTTGATTGCTTCTCCAAGGCCTGAGCTGAGATAACTGCTAGGGAAATTTCCCTTTCCATCCACTTGGCCGCCAAAGACAAGGGTTGGAAATACAGCAATTATTTTGTTTGCCAGCGGGTGGTTTTCGAGTTGAAGCAAGCATTGCGCTTTTGTTTGGATATATTCGGTGCCAAATTTCTCCGCTTCCGGCAGCAATTGCAATTCGCGATTCAAAATGCTGGCTGTGGAAAAGTAAATTATTTGCTCGAGTTGAGTTGGATCAAAACGCTGCAGTAGTTCTTTTACGGCAACCACATTCACCTGATGAGCTCTGAGGGGATCCCCCCAAGCAGTGGCGGTGTGAATTACGCGATTTACTGTTTTTAGGATCTGATCATGGCCTGATTGATCGCGTAAATCGCTTACCAGAAGCGTTATGCGTGGATGCTGCTGAGGAACAGCCTTTAATTTGCTCGGATCCCTTAACCACAGGATAAGTTCAGCATCAGAGTGATGAAATAGTTGGGCACTGATGTATTGCCCAACGCAGCCGCTGGCACCGGTGATAAGAATTCTTGCAGGGCTCACTTCAGCCCACCGTGCCCATAAGTTCATTCACCCGCTTGCCTGTTTCAAAGAAAACCCTCGCATTCTCCTCTGGGGTGCCGGGCAGAATTCCATGGCCAAGATTAAGGATGTGCCGGCGTCCCCTAGCTTTTCGCACCGTGTCGATAATCCGATGGCGTATTGCTTCAGGGGTGCCAAACAGGAGGCCAGGATCAACATTGCCCTGAATTCCCACATGGTGGGGTAAGCGTTTGCAGCCATCTGCCATATCAACACTCCAATCGAGGGAGATGAAATCAACTCCGGTTGCTGCCATACGCTCCAAAACTCCAGCCCCTCCAGAGATGTAGAGGATTAACGGAGTTTCTGGATGTTTCGCGCGTACCTGATCAATAACCCGTTTTTGGTAAGGAGCTGCGAAGGTGTCGTAATCCATGGGGCTTAACTGACCAGCCCAGGAATCAAATAACTGAACAACCTGAGCGCCAGAATCAATTTGATAATTCACATAGGTGGCAATGCTGTCTGCGAAATGGGCTAACAGCCGATGCATTAATTGCGGTTCGCGAAAGGCCATCGCCTTGATCACCGCATAATCTTTGCTGCTCTTACCCTCAACGGCGTAGGCAGCCAAGGTCCATGGAGCGCCAACAAAACCCAGCACTGCAGCGGCTGAGCCAACGTTTTCTCTCAATCGTGTTAGCACCTCCCCTACAAAACCAAGGCTGCTGGCGGGATCTAAAGCACGTAGTGCCTCCACTTGAGCAAGGCTGCGAATCGGTGGATCAATAATTGGCCCCTTGCTTTCGATGATGTCAAAGTTGATGCCCATCCCGGGCAGCGGGGTGAGAATATCTGAAAAAAGGATCACCCCATCAGGCTGAAAAGCCTGGAAAGGTTGCATCGAAATCTCATAAGAGAGATCTGGATTCTCTGAGCGTTCGCGGAAGGAAGGATGGCGATCACGTAAATCGCGGTACACCTTCATATATCGGCCTGCTTGACGCATCATCCATACAGGCGGACGTTCCACCTGCTCGCCTCGGGCAGCGCGGAGCAGCAGGGGAAGGGTGTCGCTCATAGAAAAGAAGAATGCTTAGCCGCCGACGCTACCCGACCAATCAGCTCTGCTTCATGTTTTCTTCATGGATTGCCGCAGGTGGCAGGCGGCTGGGGTCGAGTTTGAATACCAAGGAACTCAGTGGGGGTAAGCAAAGCTCCAAGGATTGTTCATAGCCATGCATGGCGTTGCCAGCGCTGAATTTACCGCCCAAATTGCCCTGATTTGAACCGCCGTAGCGAGAGCTATCGCTGTTGAAAGCTTCTTGATAGAAACCAGCAACTGGAACGCCGATGCGGTAATTGCCATGGCATTCAGGGGTGAAATTACACACCACCACAACCCAATTCCCTTCTTTTTCGTCACGACGCATATAGCTCACAACGCTGTGGTTGTTGTCGTCGCAATCGATCCACTGAAACCCATAGTTTGCGAAATCACTACGCCAAAGGGCCGGCTCTGATTTGTAATAACTATTCAGATCATCCACCAAATTTAGGAGGCCTTGATGGGCTGGGAATTGCAATTTGTCCCATTCCAAATCGCCCCATACATTCCATTCTCCTCGCTGGCCAAATTCCATCCCCATAAAGATAGTTTTCTTGCCTGGATGGGTCCACATAAATGTTAATAGAGCTCGCACATTTGCAAATTTTAAATCATCGCTTCCCGGCATTTTGTGAAGCAAGTGGCTCTTGCCATGCACCACTTCATCGTGACTCAAGGCCAACATGAAATTTTCAGTGTATTGGTAGCAGATTGAAAAAGTAATGTTGTTTTGATGAAATTGACGGAACCAATGATCAAGTTCGAAATAATCGAGCATGTCGTGCATCCAGCCCATATTCCATTTGAGGTTGAAACCCAATCCCCCTACGTGGGTTGGTTGGGTAACCATGGGCCATGTTGTGGATTCCTCGGCGATTGCTAAAGCACCAGGAAAGTAGTGAAATAATAATGAGTTTGCCTGTTGCATAAAACGCACTGCTTCAAGATTTTCTCTCCCACCGTGCTCATTGGGAAGCCATTCGCCATCGGGCCTCAGGTAATCTCGATATAACATAGATGCAACTGCATCTACTCGGATGCCATCGATATGAAATTCTTCAAACCAGAAGAGAAGATTTGAAACTAAGAAATTCCGTACTTCATTACGACTGTAATTAAATATTAATGTACCCCATTCTTTGTGCTCGCCAATTCTTGAATCACCATGTTCGTAAAGATGGCTTCCATCAAAGAAAGCAAGACCATGGGCATCTTTTGGAAAATGACCCGGCACCCAATCAAGAATTATGCCAATTCCTTCACTATGGCAGCGATCAACAAATTCTTTGAATTCATTTAGGGGGCCAAAACGACTAGTAGGTGCATAAAAGCCAGTTACTTGGTAACCCCATGAACCATCAAAGGGATGTTCTGCAATAGGCATTAATTCAATATGGGTAAAGCCTCTAGCCTTCACATAAGGGATTACACGATCAGCTAATTCGGGATAGGTGAGTAAGCGAGCGCCCGGTTTAAGGTCTGCCGCTGGCACGGGTGTTCGTGCTGCACCATCGGTATCGATGTAAGGCTGATCAAAACTGCCGTGCATCCAGCTGCCCAGATGCATTTCATAAACTGAAACCGGTTGATCCAATGGATTGCGGCTATCCCGTTGTTGCAACCAAGCGGTATCAGCCCATTCGTAACTGTTTAGATCAGCCACCAGCGAGGCTTGCAGTGGCCTCACCTCATGCTGAAAACCATAGGGGTCTGCTTTTTCGTAGCAGTGGCCGTCTTGGGTGCGTACTTCGTATTTGTAACGCTGGCCCACACCAATTCCTGGCACAAACAGTTCCCAACTGCCGCCTAAACGTTGCTGCATCGGCAGATTTCTGCCATCCCAGCCTGAGCAATCACCAATGAGCGCAACGCTACGGGCGCTTGGCGCCCATACGCAGAACTGCACCCCAGCCACCCCTTGCTGCACCACGGGATGAGCACCCATGCGGCGCC
The DNA here is from genome assembly GCF_982614295.1 of Synechococcus sp. Classification (NCBI taxonomy): domain Bacteria; kingdom Bacillati; phylum Cyanobacteriota; class Cyanophyceae; order Synechococcales; family Synechococcaceae; genus Synechococcus; species Synechococcus sp. The sequence continues at coordinate 50,459 of NZ_CEXBMR010000001.1, read as the reverse complement.
AAATGTGGTGGTGATTGCCTTCCGAAAACAGATGGCGATCCATTTCTCCCATCCATTCCTCACGGAAGGCGTAGGGATCGTGTTGTTCGTGCGTAATACCGGCGCGATCAATCTTGAGCCTGTAACTGCTGCCGGGGTTTTGCTCGAGGACTTGTTCAAAAAGCCAGGGATGATGGGGGCTCTCCATAGCCAATTCCTGGCCCTGATTCAACAGCCACACTCTGTTTGCATCGGGCAGCCACGCTCTTACCACCCAGCTCCCATTGGCTAAGGGTTGGGGGCCGAGTACCGCATAGGGGTGATCGTGGCAGCAGGTAGCTAAGCGTTCGCCATCGCCGTGCATCCAATCCAGGGTTTCCACAACCATCGCGGCCCAATACATCGCTGAGCGGGAGCCTAAACGCACCTGAGGCCATGGCTACCCCATGGCTAGCAGCTCCAAACCACTTCCAGCTAGTTGCAGCTGAATTCGAATGCTGGAGTGAGATGGTCCAACGGGCCCAGGAGCCCAGTGCCCATCACCACGATTCACACTGATGTGGGGCCAGGCGGCACCTGCAATGCTCAATCGCAACCTATCCCCGACTTGCAGGCTGGCCAGCAAGGGTTGAAATTGCAGCTTGCGAGGTAAAAGTTGCTTGCAGTGTTCCCCCAGTTGCCTCAAAACGCCAGTGCTGAGAACAAGAACTTCAGAACCCTGTTGGCGCACTACCGCTAAATTTGCACAAAGATCAAAGCCGGGCTGATCAGCAGCTACAAGGGCTATTAATTGTGGTTTACCCCAAATTTCAAGTGCTTCTAATAGGGGGGGGCTGGTAAAACAAACAACATCGGCCCTTGCATCCAGAGCACTTCTTTCCTGCATACCAGCATCTGCTCCGAGATGACCTCCACAGCCAGGTACTGGCCGCCAAGGATCATGAACCCAATAAACCTGCCCATAACCCTGTTCTTGCGCCAACAACAAGCCTTCATTGCTGCGGCTGGCAGCAAGGCCGCCACTGCTTAAACCCCATTGCAGCTTGCCTGGATTTTGAGGATCCCTTTGACGCCATTCCTTAGCCAAAAGATCAAAGGCAAGGCACGGTTCCGGTTCTGCCTCAGGAGCTCGATCGCGTAGATGTTGATCAAAAAATGAAAGTTGCCATTCGTCTACACCGCCACAGGCGCTGGCCCCTTGATTAGTACTGCCTACCTTGCGATCCCAGGCCAAATGACTCCATGGGCCGATGCGAATTAGCGGATTTGCCCCGGCTTGTTTGCTTTTTGTCCATAAGGAAAGACCGCCCTCCAAGTAAGGGTCATGCCACCCTTGGCACAGCAACAATGGCCGCTCCAAAACAGCAGCTGTGAGCTTTTGGTTGGGCCATTGCTCCTGAGCTTGCGGATTTAGCTCCAGCCAAGCCAGCACAGGATTGTTTGGGTTTGTATGGCGCAGTATTTCGAGTCCGTCAAATAAGAAAGTGCCGCTTTGTAGGCTTTTATAAATAAGTTGCCAGTCTTCATTCCTGCCACTGCGGCGGCAGTGTTCTGCCGCCAATTGCAGCCCCCAGCCCACATTGTTTGCCCATAGATGGGCGCCACCTTCAGTGGCCATATGAAGCCGTTCATCCCAGCCCGTCATGGCAGGAGCCATGGCATCAGCTGGATCACCGAGTAGTTGCGTTAGGCCTTGATAACTGAAGCCATAGCTACCTACCCGGCCATTGCACAGGCGGTGTGCCCTCAAGGCCGAGATGCTGTCGGCGCCATCATTTACTTCTTGACTAAAGCCTTGAAAAACGCCTTCGGATTCAGCGCATCCCCTCACATCCTGAATAAGCACCAAATATCCCTGCTGGGCATACCAACTGGGATGGGCATAAACAACTGTTGAAGCAAGGCGATGGCCATAGGGTTGCCGCATTATTAGGGCCGGCCAGGGACCACCCCCCCCCGGTTGCCAAAGTTCACCTTTCAGTAAGCATCCATCCCGCATTGGAATGGATAGAGGTGTCACGTCAACGGACATCTGGGCAATACATACCCACTACATAGGTGGTGAGAATTTCGGCGTCAAGGGTGCTCAACCCCTGGCTGCTCGCAGTAGTGCGCACGGCAGCGGGTCCATGGGCTTTTTGCCCACCGGCATTGAGTCTGCGGAAATCACCGCAAAGCTGTTGAGCTAATTGTTTATTTTGTTTTACAGATTCCAGCAGCGGGCTAGCACCGGCAAAAGCGGCATTTAAGCCATGGGCTAGAACCAACCCAGCCAAAGCTGTCAAAAGTCGATTTGGCAATAGATGTTTTGGCAATAGATGTTTTGGTAATAGGCGTTGCGAAAACATTGCAGCCTATGGGGAAGATTTTTTATTTCAGTTCCAGAAGCGTTCCCCATGGGCTCAGCAAGTGTCAGTTCCCTGTCTGGGTAACTAGACCGCTTTTTAAATCGCGGATTGCTTCTCCAAGGATCACGGGTTTACTGCTGCCATCTGCTTGTTCCTCCAATTGTCGCAATTTCACGCGTACAAAGCCATCAGGGCTGCTGCGACCACTGCCGCGGAGGTTGCCTGCCAGTTGCTCCAAGGTTGGCTGCACTGCTGAAATTGGGAAGTTTGCGCCTGCTGCGGCAACAATTAAATCCGTGCCGTTGTCAAATACAACTGGCACATACAGGGCACCTTCCACCTTCAAGCGCGGGTTGTAGCTGATGGCAAATGCTGCGCAGCCCGCCGCCAATAACAAAGTGAAACTGGTGAACCCCACCAATCGGAATCGAAATTCCCAGCCCTTCCAAAACCCGAGCACAGTTATCAAGGCGAGTAAGGCGGCGGAGATGCCTATCCACGCCCCTGCTTTAAGAAGCAGTGGATCAGCGGCCATCGATTGGTATGAAGCAAACCTTGTTAAACCCTATATTGCGCCAAACCTGGACGAAATCGCCGCCGCTATGGGGGGATTGATCCAGCAGCGATTTTTGTTACCCCTCAGCTTGTTGGGGTTACTCAGCATCAGTGGCTGCGGAACTTGGCATTTGCCAATCGACTCACAATCGACTGCTTGGCATCGTCAGTTAGAGAATTGGTTGGAACGGGGCCTCGCTCACCCCGTGGAGTTGGGCGGATTTCAAGGTTTCAGCCACCACGGCTTGGCATTTGCAGCCACAAAAGTAAATCCCACCCCATCGGATCCCTCATCGTTGAGGGCTAAACAGCTTTTCCTATTGCCGGATCTTGTTAGCAGCCTGCAGCAACGCCAGTTGGTTTTGCGCATTGGTTTAAAGGGATTTGAGGCTCGCATTATTAAAAACAGCACAGGACAGTTTTGGAAATTTCCTCGAGGAAAAGGCAAAGCACCTCGCTTGTTTCTGCAACTCAATCTGCTGGATTCAGCAACTTTGCGGGTTAATAATGGAGAGGTTTGGCGTTTCAACCAAGGCCAATTAGATCTCGATTTGCCTAATCGCAAACTTGATTTTCAAGCACTTTTAAAACCTGAATTAGCAGTAAGTTCGTCTCGATTGGTGCTCAGAAACCACTGGGGCGAGGGCGGTAATTTGCGAATTCAACTCGCTCTTCAAAAACTGCCACTTAGAAGCGTTGCTCGATTCCTTCCTCGGCCTATAAATGGAAAATTAGAAGGTGTTGCTTCCGGACTGCTGCAATTAAATCGTCGAGAGGGTAGGTGGCAATCTTGGGGCCCCCTACGAATTGAAAATTTTGCTTTTAATAGCCCTAAGCCTTTGCATTTTAAGGGCCTAAAAGTAATTTTTTCAGGCGAGCAACTTATGCTTGCTCCAAGCCGCTGGCGTTGGGCTGAACAAAGTGGCGACCTAGCTGCTTTTGCAAGCTGGAAGGGCTTTAAAAAATTTAAACTTTCTCTTGTAGGTAATCTTGTAGCCCGTGGCGCAGTCCCCAGGCTTAAGGCCACAGCTGAGCTGGAAGGGGCAGGAACTGATTGGCGCATGCGTAGCTTTTCTGTAAACGGCAAGAGCATTAAGGGGCAGGGGGCTATGAACTCAACGAATTGGTGGGTTTCTGCGCCCACAATTTCTTGGCGTAATTCTCAAACAAACCTCCGGGCCAATCTTTTAGCTAGTGGCAGTAATCGAGGCGAATGGCGTTTGGAGCGGCTGGCGGGAAATTTTATAATCGATTCAGTGCAATTAGCTAAACCTCTTGACGGCAACTACCGCTGGTTGAATAAAAGTTTAATTGTGCAAGCAGACGGACCACTGCAGCTAAATGCTTCCTGGCAGCCAAAACCAGGGCTCCCCCTCGGAGAGGGAGAAATAACTGGCTTAATAACTAGCAAGCGCTTGAATTTAAAACAATTGAAGCTCGACCAACCTCTGCGTGGTTGGTTAGTTGCAAATGCAGAGATCAGAGGAACTCTGCAAAAACCCTTGTTTCAAGGTGATATTTATCTGGAGGATCTTGGTTATGGCCCTTTGGGTATGCCCGGGATCTGGCAAGGCAAATGGCAGAGCAATAATTTCAGGCTTCAATCCAATTTTTGGCTTAAATCCAATGGGGGGATGATCTCAGCTCAATTGCAAGGCAATAAGTTGAGCAGTTTGAACTGGCGCCAAGCAGCTGGCAATTTAACGCTGGCAGCTAATGCAAACGGTTATCACTGGAACGCCCAAAAATTGAATTTAGCTCCCTTGCAATTACAACTAGAAGGCCGCAAGAAACTGCCATTAAATGGATACATATCCGGAAATGGCAGCGCTGCTCTTAAACCCTTTGGCATTTCAGGAACAGCTACCTTGCAGCAGCCAGGCCTCGGGCCCTGGCGCGGCAAAAGCATGGAAATAAGCGGTCAATTTCGCAGTCCTGGATACGCCTTGAAAGCGAAGTTGGCTCCTGGTGATGGGAGCGAGGTGAGGCTAAGTGCCAAGGGCGCAATTGCTGGCCAGTTGGATCTGCAGGCAAGTGGTTGGCGTTTACAGCCAAGAAATATCTGGCAGTTGCTGCAAAGCATGGGTGGGCCAATTCCCGAACCCAGCAGTGGCAAAGCCGCTGACCTATTTGGCTTAGTAATTAGCGATTTAGGCAAAGGCTTGGATGCCCAACTGCAACAACTGCGAACAGCTGAAATCGAACTTGAGGCAACGCGGCTAAGTTCATCAAATAAGAACAGAAGTAGCCCAGAAAACCTTCGAGGTCTTTTTGATGCGGAGCTCAATTTGCGCGGGCCAAGGCTTGATCAACTAACAATTGCGGCGGCTGCCCGGGGGCAGATTTGGCTAGAAGGCCAATTCGCAGATAAAGCGCTGAACCTGAGGCCCTTTGTGGCCACTCTGCAAGGTCCCCTCAGGCAAATCTCAGATGTTGAAGGTAAGGGCAAATTTAGCTTCAGCGGATTGCCACTTGGCTTGCTTGCGCTTCTTACTCCAGTGCCCCCAGGTTTGCGGGGGGCGTTGGGGGGCACTGGGAAATGGCGTTCAGGGAAAAAGGATCCCCAGATTCAAGTTGAGCTCGCTTTAGAGGAGGGGTTTATCCGAGATCAACCTCTAAAACTGGAGCGCGGGGCGATTCAATTAAACAAAGATGCGCTTGATTTGGATATTGCCCTAATAGGCGGTGCGGCTAGTAGCAGCATTGATCTGAGCGGGCGCCTGCCCCTAGATAAAGCAAAAGAAGGCCTGGAATTGCGTTTATCCAGCCGCAACGACGGCTTGATTTTCCTTGCGGCGCTAGTGCGTAGCAGCGTGGAATGGCGACAAGGATCCGCAGATCTTCAATTGTTGGTGCGTGGTAGCCGCGAAAAACCGATTGCCAACGGCTTTGTGCGCCTGCGGGAAGCGGAGGTTCGTTTTGCAGGTCAAACCCTAAGTAATTTACAGGCAGCCTTATTTTTTGATTTTAAACGCTTGGTTTTTGAGGAATTCAGCGCCTCAATTGGTAACGGCAGCATCGAGGCAAAGGGAAGCTTGCCTTTTGTTTCTCAACCTGATCCAAATAATAATCAAGAGGTGAGATTTAAGCTTAATAATGTGCCCATCCAGCAAGCAAACCTGCGGCTTCGCAGTGACGGTGAGCTTTTACTGAGCGGCAGCTTGCTGAAGCCTTTAGTGGGTGGTGAAATCAGCATCAGCAATGGAAGATTGCAATTGGGGGCCACTCAATTAAGGCAAAAAGGAACAAATAAAATCCCACTTGATTTGCGCTTACCAGAAACCAACTGGCAATTCCAGCAGCCTCTTGTGCTGTTGGGCCCCACGGTGGAATCCAGCTCTGGCCTAGCTCTTCGACAGTCAATCCCCGCAATTAAAATTGTGAGGCTCAAGGATTTGCGCCTTAATCTGGGGCCTGATTTACGTATCACAGCACAGCCAGTAGCTGATTTCAGCCTGGCTGGATTAGTTACGCTAAATGGATCTTTGGGGCCTGATATTCAACTTTCCGGTGTGGTGCGATTGCTGCAGGGGAGAGTGAATGTTTTTACCAGCAGCTTGCGGCTTGATAACAACAGCCCAAACGTAGCTGTCTTTACCCCATCGCTTGGCTTGATTCCGTATTTGGATTTAGCTCTTACCTCCCGGGTGTCTGATCAAGTACGCAGTGGCGAAAGAGCTGGGCTGCAAAGTGGTGATCAATTGCAAGGCAACTTTTCCAATCTCGATCGCTTGAATCTCGTAAAAGTAGTTGTGCGAGTTTCAGGGCCTGCCGATCGCATTGGAGATAACCTCGAATTGCGCAGTGTTCCACCCATACCGCGGGAGCGCTTGATTGCACTACTTGGAGGTAACTCCTTAGCTGGATTATCCGGTGGCGATGCTGGCACTGCGCTGGTTACGGTGCTGGGGCAAACCCTACTAACACCAGTTGTTGGTGGATTTTCTGAATTGCTTGGCCAAAGGCTAAATGTGGCCCTATATCCCGCTTACTTAGACCCTTATGTAACAAATTCCAGTAGTTCCAGCAGTAGTAATCGGCGTGTGCCTTCGAAGCTTGTGCTGGGATCTGAGGTGGGGCTTGATATCACCGAAAAGCTAAGTCTTTCAATACTTGCAGCCCCTAATCGCAGTGATATTCCCCCAGAAGCCACCTTGCGATTTCAAGCTACAGACAACTTGGGCCTACAGGGTTCATTTGATCAGCAGGGCCGTTGGCAAAGCCAAATTCAACTATTTTTCCGGTTTTAGGATTTGAATCAAGATATAAGTTGCATACTATAAGTTGCAGAAACGATGCTTTTTGTGGATTTTGGATCAGCCTGGTGAGCTAATCGGCATCGATGTGGGGGGAACCGGTTTGAAAGCAGGGAGGTTTAACTACGCAGGCGAACTATTAGCTGAGCTAAATCAACCAACCCCAACGCCAGCTTCTCCTCAAAGCGTATGTGAAAGTCTGATCAAAATAGTTGAGCGGATAGATCCTGAAAATAAGGCGAGCGCTATAGGGGTGGGTATCCCTGGACCTATTGATCGCTCTGGCCGAATAGCGCGGCTATGTATCAATTTGCCTGGATGGGAAAATGTACCTCTAGCAGATTGGCTCGAGCAAAAATTAAAAAGACCAGTAGTGCTTGGTAACGACGGAAATTGCGCTGTTTATGGTGAGCATTGGAAGGGGGCAGGTGAAGGCCTTCAAGACCTTGTGTTGCTCACCTTGGGCACAGGTGTTGGGGGTGGAGTGATCATTGCTGGGGAATTATTTTTGGGTTGCAATGGAGCGGCGGTTGAGCCTGGTTTAATTGGAATTGATCCCTATGGACCGGCCTGTAACAGCGGTAATAACGGTTCTTTAGAGAGCTTTTGCAGTATTTCCGCTCTTACCACTGCTGCAGGCTGCAGTCCGTTGGAGCTATCGCAAAGGGCTGCAGCAGGAGATCAAGTTGCGTTAGCCGCTTGGGAAAGCTATGGGCTTTTGTTGGGTTGTGGCGTTAGTTCATTGATCTATTGCTTTACCCCGCAGCGCTTTCTTTTGGGCGGTGGCATCAGTGCTGCCTTTCCCTATTTCGCACCAGCTTTGCGGGCGGAGGTTGAAAGGCGCGTGCTAGCTCCAAGCCGGCAGGATCTTGAAATAATGGCCGCAGCGCTTGGCAACGGGGCGGGCCGTCTTGGGGCGGCGCGGCTTGCACTTGAGAAACTTGGTGGCTCTTTACAGGGATGATATTTGCATAAACGAGCTCCTTCTAAAAAGTTATGTCTGCTGCGGTAAAAAACCCTGTGCCAAATCCAAGCCCCGAACTAACTGCTAGGGCAACAGGCCTGAGGCGCCATGCCTTAAATCTTGCTCAATGCAGCAATGCTGAAAGAAGGCAAGCCTTGCTCGCCATGGCTGATTCATTAAACAAGCAGCGCGAATTAATCCTTGCTGCAAATCAAGCAGATCTGGAATTAGCAGTAAAAAATCAGTTGGCATCAGCCCTTGAAGCAAGGTTAAAGCTTGATGCAGCGAAGCTTGACGGGGCAATTGCTGGGGTGAGGCAACTGGCGCAACTGGCAGACCCTCTCGGCTGCCGCCAAATGCATCGTGAACTTGATTCTGGCCTGATTTTGGAGCGAGTAAGCGTCCCTTTAGGGGTTGTGGGGGTAATTTTTGAAGCCAGACCTGATGCTGTAATACAAATTGCGGCTCTAGCGATTCGTTCAGGAAATGGGGCAATCCTTAAAGGCGGTAGAGAAGCTAGCGGCAGTTGCATTGCAATCATGCAGGCGCTTCAAGCGGGTTTGGGAAATTCCATGGTTCATCCCGATGTGCTGACACTTCTCACTAGTAGGGAAGAAAGCCTTTCATTATTAAAATTAGATGGCTTAGTTGATCTAATTATTCCGCGTGGATCCAATGAATTAGTGCGTTTCATTCAAGACAACACACGCATACCGGTGCTGGGTCATGCAGATGGGATTTGTCATTTATACATCGATAAAAATATTGATCTTGATGAAGCCGTTGCGATCACCTTAGATAGCAAGATTCAATATCCAGCAGCCTGCAATGCCCTTGAAACATTGCTGATTCATAAGGATGTGGCAGCAGCATTTCTTGCCGCAGCTGTACCGGCACTAACAGCTGCTGGTGTGGAGTTGCGAGGGGATTCAGAAGCGCAATTACATGGAGTTTTAATAGCTGCTAAGGAGGAGGATTGGTGTACTGAATATTTAGATCTAATCCTTGCAATCAAGGTGGTAATTGATCTTGAATCGGCAATTGACCACATACAGCGTTATGGCTCTCGCCACACAGATGCCATTTGTAGCAGTGATTTAGATGCTGCTGAACAATTTCTCGCCAAGGTTGATAGTGCTGGGGTGTATCACAATTGCTCCACCCGTTTTGCCGATGGCTTCCGCTATGGCTTTGGCGCTGAGGTGGGAATAAGTACCCAAACAATGCCTCCCCGCGGGCCTGTGGGCTTAGAAGGTTTGGTTACCTATCGATACCGGTTAAGGGGCACTGGCCAGGTGGTAAAAACTTATTCCAGTGGCGCAGCAAGCTTTAGCCACAAAGATCTGCCACTTTAATGCTATGCAATCTGCAATTATAATTAGACAATTAAAGCTTTGGGCTCATGTGGGTGTTTTGAATTGGGAGCGAGAATTTGGTCAATGGTTTGAATTGGATATATGGCTTTACTATGATCTTAGTAGTGCTGCATCAACAGATCAAATTGAACATACAATTAATTATGCTGATGTTATTATTACAATCCGTAATTTGAGTGAATTGATCAACTGTAGTACTATTGAATATTTTTCAGAACAAATTTTTGAGGTTTTAGAAGCAAAATTTGGCATATTTCCAATGGAACTTGAATTAAAAAAATGTGATGCACCAATTCCTGCATTTAGTGGTGTGGTTTCTGTAAAGCGATCCCGCAATCAATTCAAAAGCCCAGAATGACGCAACAGCGCTTGAGCTGAGGGGGCCCGCCCGCGAAATGCTTCAAATATTTGCTGGGGGGATTCACTGCCTCCAAGGCTTAATACTGTTGCCCTAAAACGTTGCCCCATTTCTTGCACAGCCAATTCATCATCCAAACCAGCTTCTTCAAAGGCCGCAAATGCATCTGCGCTTAATACTTCAGCCCATTTATAGCTGTAATAACCGGCTGAATATCCGCCCGCAAATATATGACTAAAACTGCAAAGCAAAGAATCTTCCTCCAGTAGCGGAAGAACGCTGGTTGTTTTGGCAATTTCCCGTCTCATTTGTTCTGGGCTTATTCCAGATTCAAGATGCCAATTGGCATGAAGTTGAAGATCTGTAAGGGCAAGATGCACTTGCCTAAGGGTATTTGCCCCAGCCATAAAATTTCGGGCCAATAAAAGCTTTGTATGCTCCTCTTCAGGTAAGGGCTCGCCGCTTTTCCAATGCCGAGCTATGGAAGTAAGAGTTTTTTTGTCGTAACACCAATTTTCCATGAATTGGCTTGGCAATTCAACAGCATCCCACTCAACTCCATTAATTCCAGCGGCCTCAGGTTGTTCAATTCTTGTTAGCATGTGTTGCAAACCATGGCCAAATTCGTGAAATAGTGTTTCCACTTCACTAAAAGTCATCAGGCTTGGTGTATCACCTAGCGGCGGACTTTGGTTGCAAATTAGGTATGCCACGGGCAGCACTAGCTGCCCGTTATTCATGCGATGGCGACCTAAGCACTCATCCATCCAAGCTCCCCCGCGCTTTGATCCAGGTCTGCTGTAGGGGTCGAGATAAAAAGATGCTAAAAGTTCGTTTGATATTTTTTCGTAAATCTTGAAGTAACGCACGTCAGAGTGCCAAATTGGAGCACCGCCATCGGCTGCTTCGATACGTATCGAAAAGAGTCGTTCGCAGAGAGAAAATAAACCATCTAACACCTGAGGCAATGGAAACCAGGGTCTTAATGATTCACTGTCTAGATTGAATCTCTGCAAACGTAATTTTTCGGCCCAAAAACTCACATCCCAGGGTTGCAAATCGGTTGCTTCCGGTGCCATATCGCGCAGATCATCCAATTCCTTGATACAAGATGTAAAACTAGGGGAGCGCAAATCTTCTAAAAGAGTTTCCACTGCAAGTACAGAGGGTGCCATTTTGCTGGCAAGGCTAATTTCCGCCCAATTTTTGTAACCGAGCAGAGCTGCTTTCTTTTGACGTAATTGCAGAATTTTAGTTACTAATATCTGATTATTGTTTGGTTCAATAGACGCTCTTGTGATGAAGGCTTTATATAATTGTTCCCTCAGCTGTCTCGATTCACTGAATTGCATGAAGGGGCCGTAGCGAGGTTGATCCAGGCCCAGCAACCAAGGCCCAGTTTCAGCACATGCTTTTGGATGATCTTTCTGCTGTGCGGCATGGGCCAGAAGCTCGCGCAAACTCTGCGGACATCCCGCCATTTGAACCTCTTCTGTGATCAAAAGATTCCAATCTGCGGTGGCATCAAGCACGTTGTTGCTAAAGCTGGTGGCAAGGGCGCTCAACTCTTCATTGAGTTGGTTGAAAATTGATTGATCTTCAACAGATAAACCAACACCTCTTAAGCGCATGGCGAGAAGCTCAGCTTGCAGGATGCGGTTTTGGCATTTACCCAAGCCAGCAGCTTGAGATTCAAGGGCCTCTAAAGCTTCGTAAATCGCTTTGGATTGAGAGATTCTGCTAGTAAATTTAACAACCGCCGCTTGTTGCTTTTGGTGCGCCTCTCTTAGCTCAGGGTTATTGCAAACTCCTAGCAAATGATTAACAACGCCCCAGCTCCACCTGAGCCGTTCACCTATCTGTTGCAATGGTTGCAGCACTTCATCCCATTGGGGCGGAATGCCAAGTTTTGCTTGGCTGCGAAGGCTACATTCAATTATCGCCAGCTCTTTTTCAAGCTGATTCAGCAGATCGGGTATCGCCTGATTAACTGCCTCGCCATCGATGGCATTGAATTGAGGTATACCAACACCATTGAGTAGTTCTTTGTAGGGGGATAAGGCTTCAGGCATCGATTAACCAATTGCAGGAAGCATTTCTAATACAGCTATTAAGGTGCTGTGGATCTGAGCAGCAACTGTATCGGTGGTTGCGTCATAGATGCCACTGGCAAGACGGGGCCAAAATCCAATCATTAAAGTTGGCACCACAAGCACAAGTGCGATTGTTAATTCCCTGGGATTCATATCTCCTAATGTTGCAAGGGCTGGTATCCGCGGGCCAAAGAATACTCTCCTGCACATACTAAGTAAGTACATAGGTGTTAAAATTAAACCTACGGCAGCTAATATTATGGTTATAACTCTAAAGCCAATCGTAAAACTTTCATTGCTGGTAATTCCAAGAAATACGGTGATTTCACTTACGAAACCACTCATTCCAGGAAGTGCCAATGAGGCAAGACAAGTTATAACGAACATTGCAAATGTAACTGGTAAAACCTTTGCTAATCCTCCCATGTTCGGAATGGATAACGTTTTGGTTCGCTCGTAAAATACGCCAGTCACAAAGAATAAGCCAGCAGCTATTAAACCATGGCTAATCATCTGAAGCATTGCACCATTAAGGCCTAGATCATTAACGGCCGCCAGTCCTAGCAGCACGAAACCCATGTGACTTACTGAGCTGCAGGCAATACGTCTTTTTACGTTATCTTGACCAAATGCATTTAAGGCGCCATAAACAATATTTACGATCCCAAGCACCATTAATGCAGGAGCAAGTTTTAAGTGTGCTTCTGGAAGCATTTGCACATTAAATCTCAAAAGTGCATAACCACCCATTTTTAATAATACGCCCGCTAGTAGCATCGAAACAGGTGCACTTGCCTCGCCATGGGCATCGGGTAGCCAGGTATGAAGTGGAAACATAGGCAATTTTACGCCAAAACCTATCAAGAAACCTAAATAACATAATAAACCAAATGTTCCGCTATAGCTGCGTTCAGATAATTCCTGAAGGTTTAACGTAAAGCCTTCACCGTGAAAGGCGAGTGCAAGGCCGCTTATCAGAATTAATAGGGAGGCAGTTGCGGTGTATAAAATGAATTTTGTTGCAGCATATTGGCGTTTTTGTCCGCCCCAAATTGCAATCAGTAAATATACAGGAACCAGTTCAAGCTCCCAAGCTAGAAAAAATAGAAGAAGATCTTGCGAAAGGAATACAACCCCCTGAGCTGAAGCCTGAGCTAATAAAAGCGCGAAATAAAGCCTTGGCTTTAATTCAATCTTCCAACTCGCAGCCACGGTAAGCATTGTTACGAGGCCGCTAAGCAGCACGAGTGGGGCTGAAATTCCATCGGCGGCCAAGGACCATTGCAACCCCATTGCTGGTAGCCAGTTGATGCGTTCAACCAGCTGCAGGCTGCCCAGGCTTGGATCGAAGTGACGCCAAAACGTCCAGATCATCAATCCGAGATCAATAAGCAGGGTGCCGAGTGCTACCCAACGACAGCTTTTCTGCCAGCCAGCTGGCAATACAGCCAAAAAAAGCACCCCTACAAGAGGCAGCAATACAATGAGGCTCAATTCCAATTTTTGCCACCAGCTCCGGGCAGCAGCCAACCTATCAGTTTACTGCCACCACCTGAGTAGTTTTACCTAGCTACTTGGTGCTGCTTTGCTCCAATTGCTGCCTCCTTTTTGCAGCTGCAAGATTTCACTCCTCACGCCAACTCCTTTTCCCTCCCAACTCATTGCCATAGCCGCCGCTACAAGTTGTGCTTTATCAACGGGGCACAGCGCTAACAAGCTTGGCCCTGCCCCGCTGATTACGCAGCCCCAGGCTCCCGCTTGCATTGCCGCCCGCCTCACTTCAGTACCTCCTTGAATTAATGGCCAGCGATACGGTTCATGCAGGCGATCATGCATCCCATCTGCAATTAGATCTCCATTGCCGCTGCGTAACCCCTGAAGCAACAAAGTTAGGGAACCTAAATTTGATACCGCATCAGCGATACCGATTTGTTTAGGCATCGCCCTACGGGCATCAGCTGTTGATAGGCGAATTGTTGGAATTGCGATAACCGCCTGAACTGTTGGATGCCATTCGCATCTCACTACTCGCCAACGATGGGAGGCGGCTCTTGCTGTTAGACACAAGCCCCCCAGTAACGAAGGCACCACGTTGTCTGGATGGCCTTCAATATCAATTGCTAGTTCAAGCAGTTTTTCCTTGCCTAGGGGTTCACCCATCAGCGCATTTGCCCCCATCAAGCCCGCCACAATTGCGGTGGCACTGCTGCCTAGCCCCCTGGCCGGGGGGACTGCTAAGTGAACTCTTGCTTCAAGAGCCATAGGTTCCATGCCTACCTCTCGCCATACCCGCTGGGCAGAGCGGTATACAAGATTGTCTGGCCCCCCCCTGAGGTGGGACCCATCGCTACTTTCAATAATTAGTTCAAAATGGGTGCCGCCCCCATCCAGCACAGTGAGCTGAAATCGGTTGCCCAGTTCCACGGCTGCACCAAGGCAGTCGAAACCAGGGCCAAGATTGGCCGTGGTAGCTGGAACATTAACCATCACTGCTTCCCCAACTTTGGGTTGGGTTGGCGCTGCCTTATGGCCGCCCGCCTCCATGGCGATTCCTCTGCTAACGGCACTCTGCCAGCACTCGAGCCCGGCATGCAGCACTAAATAAACCAGCGTCGCTATCAACTAGTGCCTTTACAGGCAGATTGCCAACAAATTCACTGAACCTGCCCTTCTTGGCCATCGAGCCAAGGAACGCTTCAGATTGCAGCCCCTGCAGTTGTTTATTCGCTGTACCACCCCCCACCCACAAGCCACCGCTAGCCATTTCGTGTACTGCCAGATCGCCAGCGGCAGAGCCATAGGCACCAAGCCATATTTCTTGAGCTTTGCTTGCTAGTGGTGCCCCATTGGCGGCATGTGTTGCCACTAATGCAGGCAGATCAGGCCTTCCAGGGTCGCTTGGGGAAAGCTCCTTCCAGGCTTTGGCGGCTTCTGATAAGAAATATTGTTCCTCTGCTCCCCCGCAATGCTCAAGCCATAAATAGATAAGCCCAAGGCCTGTGCCGCTCACAATGCGTTCGACAGAAAGGCGTTCGAGCTTTAATTCTTTGCGTAACCAACCCACCAAGAGCAATTCATCCGCGTTGCGAGGCGCAAATTCCCTGTGGCCCCCCTCGCTGGGGAGAGATAACAATCTTCCTTGAAATTTGATACCTCGTGCCATGCCAAGGCCCGTACCCGCTCCGATTATTGCGATTGGTCCCGCGGGGTCTGGTGTACCAGCCTGGATTAAAACTTCTTGTTCACTACTGAGATGGGGTAACCCATAAACCAAAACAGCAAAGTCATTTACTAATTCAAGCTTTTGGCCGCAACTGCTAACCAATTCTTTTTCATCGATAATCCAGTCGAGATTTGTTATCACCGCTTTACCGTTGCGAACAGGTCCGGCAACTGCAATACAACCTGCCTCCACACTCATTCCGCTTTGAAGTTGATCACTAAGAAATTTTTTCAACATCGGCCCTAAATTGGGCCATTCAGCTGAAATAAAGCGCTCCCGCGCAACACATGTGAGTGAACTTCCACTCGCTTCGTAAATGGCAAGAAGGGTTTTTGTACCGCCAAGATCTCCGGCCAGTAAAAGGGTCATTAAATCTGGGGGGAAAGCATCTGCAGGCTGGCAATAATTAGGCCATTTGCCAACCTAGGAAAAGCTTAAGGAGTTAGATCAGGCCGCCGCAATTGATTTGCTTCTATCGCTGCTTTTAAGAGATCTTGTTTTGGAATACTGCCCATGTCCCCCTGCCTACGGCTTCGCAAACTAAGGCTATTTTGCTCTGCTTCTTTACTGCCTATTACTGCAAGTATAGGAATCTTTTGTTGCTCACCATTGCGTATCAGTTTGGCTAGTCTTTCACCACTGCGATCAATAGTGCAGCGAATTCCGTTACTATGCAATTCCGACTGAAGCGATTCTGCATAAACCATTACCTCATCAGTAACAGGTAACAAGCGAAGCTGCTCAGGGGCAAGCCAAAAAGGAAAGTCACCCGCATAGTTCTCCGTCATAATGCCAAAAAATCTTTCTAAGGATCCAAATATTGCTCTATGGATCATGATTGGCTGTTTGCGGCTGCCATCTGCTGCTACATATTCTAAGTTAAATCTCTCTGGCAAATTAAAATCAAGTTGAATCGTGGAACACTGCCACATTCTACCGATAGCATCTTCTATTTTTAGATCAATTTTAGGGCCATAAAATGCACCGCCCCCCTCGTCTATTTTATAGCTCCAGCCCTTGCGATTAAGAGCTTCGATAAGGCCGTTCGTAGCAAGTTCCCAAGCAGCATCCTCACCTATTGATTTCAGCGGCCTTGTGGACAGGTTGATTTCATATTTAGTGAAATCAAACGTAGATAGAATCAGCTCCGTAAGATCTAGTATTTTCAAAATTTCGTCTCCAATCTGCTCCGGTAAGCAAAAAATATGAGCATCATCTTGAGTGAAGCCACGCACTCTCATAAGCCCATGCATTACCCCGGGGCGTTCATAGCGATATACCGTGCCAAGCTCGGCCCAGCGGATAGGCAATTCTCTGTAGCTTCTTAATTTGTTTGCATATGTAAGAACATGAAAAGGGCAATTCATTGGCTTTAATTGATATTCACGTTCATCTACTTGCATGGGGCCAAACATGCTTTCAGCGTAGAAATCAAGATGGCCGGATGTTTTCCAGAGGTTTATATCAGCAACATGGGGGGTGTAGAGCAATTCATAGCCAGCATCAAAGTGTGCGGCTCGCCAATAATCTTCAATAAGTAATCGCATCCTCGCCCCTCGGGGATGCCAAAAAACAAGGCCAGCACCTGCTTCATCTTCAATAGAAAAAAGTTCTAAATCTTTGCCAATGCGTCGATGGTCGCGGCGTAGAGCTTCCTGTTTACGTCTTTGGTATTCAGCTAATTGTTCTGCAGATGCCCAGGCTGTGCCGTAGATACGCTGCAACTGAGCCCTTTTCTCATCGCCACGCCAGTAGGAACCAGCAACACTTTCCAGTTCAAAAGCTTTTGCGTTTAATTGGCCCGTATTTTCTACATGGGGACCGGCGCAAAGATCCCACCATGTTTCGCCAAGGGTGTAGATGGTGATGGGTTCCTGCAGCCCGGCAAGAATTTCTAATTTGTATGGTTCATTGTTAGCAATGATTTTCGCCTGTGCTTCAGCCCTTGTTACCTCGATGCGTTGGAGCGGTAAACGTCTGCCAATTATTTTTGCCATCTCTTTTTTGATCGCCTTTAAATCGGCCTCAGTGAACGGAGCTGGGTTATCAAAATCGTAATAAAATCCAGTTTCAGTCCACGGTCCAATCGTTACTTTTGCGGCTGGAAACAGATGCTGAACAGCCATCGCCATCACATGGCTCATGGAATGACGGATCCTCAGCAACTCTGGATCTTCACTAGTTTTTGGCAGGTTGAGGGGAACTTGAATCTCCGTGGTTAATTCCTGCACCAATTAAGCTCCGGCAACTTTGATCCTACGCATTCAAATCCATAGCCTGTCAACAGGATCGGTTCTAATGGAACCAGCTCAAGATCTTTAAGGCAAAACCGTGAGCAGGCCTTCTTATAAGTCGATTTCCCAGCATGCCCTTACGCAGCAGCTGCGAAGGGTCGATATTTCTTATGCATTTTGGTGTCTTTCCCTCGTGGGAATATGCGGTATGCAGCGCTTCTACAACCGGCGTCCAGTGAGCGGCATTGCGTATCTACTTACATTTGGGATTTGCGGCCTTGGCCAATTGATTGATTTGTTTTTGATTCCAAGCTTTGTGGAATCTTCTAATTACCCACTACTACTGGAAGAAGCGATTGCTGCAAAGCAGCTGCAAGATCCGCTAGATCGGCAACTGCTTTTGCTTGCACGCCGCAGTGGATCGGGCGGCTTCAGCCTCAACGATGCTGTGTTGGCATTAGAGCCCAGCGGTGTATTTGATATAGCTGATGTACGGGCAGAAATCGAACGACTTTTACATGCGGATCTACTCGACATAACAAATAATCAGCAGGGCCGTGTGGTGTATCGGGAACCATGAAGATAACTGAAAAATATCTTTGGTTTGGCTCTGGAATTCTAATTGGAGGTATCGTAATTGGAGGTGTTATAATTAATTTAATTTTAATTAGAACCGCTGCAACAGGCTGGTTTTCTTTTGGGAAATCCACTAAACCGATATTTGCACAGGCTGCAGATTTGCAGCAATTGTTACCCGCCTCACCTGAATTAGCAAAAAAATGTAAGCAAATTCTAGGCCTAGAAGAAATTTCGCAGCCCGCTGATAAAACAAACTATGGCTTCCGCAGGCCTAAAGATTTAGCTGGTGGCAGGATTCCAAGCCTACCTTCTTTAATAGTTTTGCATGAAACAGTTCTGCCATTAGATCCAACATTAAAGCTTTTTTCAACCCCACATCCTAACGATAGTCAACAGGTAAGTTATCATTTAGTTCTTGCAAGAGATGGTGGCTTGTATCGGATAGTTGCTGATGAATTTCGAGCTTATGGCGCTGGTTGGAGTGCTTGGGGTGATAGTACGATTCGTCACCGTGGTTCTAAAATTCCAGCTGCTGCTGGCTCGATTAATAACGTGGCATTACATATAAGTTTGGTAAGCCCTGCAGACGGTGCTGGCAACAGCGATGGTCATAGTGGTTACAGTAATCAACAATATTCACAATTAGCCCAGCAGGTGTTGCTTTGGCAATTGCGATGGGGCATTCCAATGCGAAGAGTTACCAACCATGCTTCCGTTGATCGCAGCCACAGCCGCAGCGACCCCCGTAGTTTTCGTTGGCATCTATTTGATCGTGCTTGGCAGGTTGCCGCTAAACAATGCAATGTGAATGACAGATATTCAATAGATGCGCGCTCGCGTTAATAAGTTTAATCATGCTTCAAGAAAACCCATTGCATCCCGAACTCGCTTAATTGTTTTTGATGCCACCTCTTCAGCTTTTTCTCTACCTTGCTTTAGAACATCAATTAATTCAGATTTATTTGAAATAATTTCTGCATAATTAGTTTGCACTGGTCGCAGAGTTTCTACTAAGGCATCTGCTAGGAGGGGTTTGAATTTACCCCAACCCATCGATGCGCATTCGTTTACTACCAGCTGCCGCTCAAGTCCGCTAACAATTGCATAAATATTGAGTAAATTTGAAGCTTCAGGTCGCTCAGGATTATCAAACTCTAGGCCAATCATAGGATCTGTTTTAGCCCGCTTTATTTTTTTAACTATAAGTTCAGGTGGATCTAATAGGTTTATACGGGAGCCCTCATTGGGATCGCTTTTACTCATTTTTGCCGTTCCATCAGTGAGGCTCATTACCCGAGCACCTTCTTTAATAATCAATGGCTCTGGCACCTTGAGAATGGGCTTTTCTTCACTGCCAAAGCGACTATTTATCCTTTGCTGAGCTATGTTTCTGGCTAATTCTAAATGTTGTTTCTGATCTTCTCCCACAGGTACTAAGTCGGCGTCGTAGAGAAGAATATCAGCGGCCATTAAAACAGGATAATTTAACAGCCCAACTGAAACATTGTCGCCTTGTTTTACTGCTTTTTCTTTAAATTGAATCATCCTTTCGAGCCAATTTAATGGTGTAAGGCAATCTAGTAGCCAGCACAATTCCGAATGGGAGGAAACATGGCTTTGTACAAATACTGTAGACTTGCTGGAATTAATACCACAAGCATAATAAAGTGCTGCAGTGCTGATTGTATTTTTAGTTAATTCGTGCGGATCATGAGGAACAGTAATTGCGTGCAGGTCTACAACGCAGAAAAAAGTATCATGGCTATCTTGTAATTCAACCCAATTTTTTATTGCACCCAGCCAGTTTCCTAGGTGCAAAGAGCCAGTAGGTTGAACACCAGAGAGAACCCTGGGTTTAGTCATCAGGCCTCTGCGGGGATTTCTAAATCTGCAATTGTTTCTAAAGGTTCTGCGTTTTCGGTAGAACTATTTTCATCAGAATCTGAGATTTGTTCCGCTTCAGTAACTACATTTTCTCCCTCAACTGCTTCAACAACTTCATTGGCTGGTTTGCTGGGACGAGCGAAGGGATCCGGCTTTGGCGCTCTTTCAACTCTTTCAGCGCGGTCAGTTCGTTCAGATCTTCCAGCGCGATCGCCTCGATTAACTACTTCTCTGGCTGGCCGAGCATTTTCCTGTTGTTGCTGGGCTACCAGTTCAGCAAGGGAGCCTTGTTCTAAAAGTTGGGCCACAGTGCGCAAGGCAAAGCCCAGCACCGCAACTGTTGATCTCAACTGGAAGGTGTCTTGAATTGTGCGGGCTGCCCGTAATTCATTGTCGCTTAGACGAATGCGAAAGCCTCCAGCCGCCTCGCGGCGGTTGCCATCTGTCCGTTCACCGTCTCTTTGGCCCCTGTCCTGCTCGGGCATTTCGCCTTCACCGATCTCAATAATTTATTTTGACTTATCGCCGGCCCTACCTCAACCTTCTATCCAGTGGCATACGAGTTTCATTTGGTCGTTGCTACGGGGCAAAATTAATAAGGGCAGACTGCAATTGCCTTGCTCAAGATTTTTGCGGTAGCGCCCAAGCAGATCCAAATAATTGCTGAGATTCCATAAATATTGAGGGTTTTGCTGAGCCTCCCAGTAGCGGCGCAGGGCTAGGTGACATGCCTCAGCTGTGTATTCCTCCCAACAAAGCCGTTCTGCCTGTTCAGAATTGAGCCCTTGGCGCAACACTTGCTGAAATCGAACCAGCTCTGGCGCATGGGCACTTGCATCCACCGGCAATCGTTTTAATAAATTTGCAACTTCCAACACTTCTAGCTTTAGCCAGCAACGATTCAGCAGTGGCACAGGCAGATTTGCGTTCCAGCTCTTGGCTTGGCTGAGTTGCCTCCAGCAGCTGGAGAGCTGCTGCTGCAATTCAGGAAGCTCAACGAAACCAGGATTTTTCACTTGCGCGAGTAGCTAGATAAATTTGATTAGAAGCGATTTCATTTTGGCTGCTGTGGCTTAGAACTATATGAACCAGTGGCAATCAATGGCCAGCTCGGCTCTTTTAAATTCTTGGCGTAATCGCCTCGTCGCCTCTGTGCTTGTTGGCGGCGGATTCAGCCTTGCAGGGGGATTGTTCATCAGTGATGTGCTGCATGGGCTAGGGACTCCCTTGAGCTTGGCCGCAATCGCTGGAGCTGCTGCTTGGCTGCTGCAACGCCGCAAACCCAAATTGGCTGGAAGGCTGCCAGCCAATTTCGAGGGTTTGCTTAATCACTGCCAAGAATTGCTCGAACAATTTGATTTATTGGGATTACCAATGGTTTCCCATCAATTTGAGCTCAAGCAAATTAAAGAGCTTGGAAATCGCCAAGAACGGCATGTGGTTCTTGCAGGTGCCGAGCCAAAAGAGGAGCTAACAAATATTTTGCTAGCTGCTTTTTCAGGGCCTGCCCCTTTGCAATTGCATCTAGCCCAACCTCTGCAGGCAGCTCCAGAGGATTGGCAATGGCCCAGCTTAATTCTGCAGGCAGATCACCTGGTTTATGCCCTCGCCGGGGCTCCAACTCTCGCTGATTTGCGCTGGTTAGAAGCGCTGCCAAAGGCTATGCCGGTTCTAGTATTGGCCCCTCCTTTGGCTCCATCTGAATCGGATTGTTTAAGGCAATGGCGTTGCCAACTTGGCCAGGGTTGGCAATTGTTAAGTCGCGAGGAACCATTAAAACTTGAATATGAGCCACTTGCTCAACAGAGAGCTCTTACCCAATGCCGTTGTCTCAAGGAGTTGATCGGTTCATGGCAATTACTTCTTGAATCTGAAAGGCGCAAACAATTACAACCATTGGTGCAGCGCAGCCAATGGCTTGTGGCGGCAGCGGTGTTTGCATCCCCCTTGCCATCGGCAGATCTGCTGTTGTTGGCTGTGGTGAACGGATTGTTGCTCAAGGAGATGGCTGCTCTTTGGCGCTGCAAATGGAGCCCAGATCAACTTCAGGCTGCAGCTACGGAGCTAGCTCGCACAGCTCTGGGCCTTGGGGCTTTGGAATGGGGCAGCCAGGCGTTAGCGGGATTATTAAAATTGAACGGTGCTAGTTGGTTGCTGGGGGGTGCTTTGCAAGCTCTGACAGCTGCTTATTTCACCAGGGTGGTAGCCCGTTCGATGGCTGATTACCTAGCGCTTGCAGTTGGTGTATCGGAATCAGATCTTCCAAGTTTAAAAGCTGAATTGCCATTGTTAGTTGCTAATGCAGCTGCACACGAACGGCTTAATTGGAACGGCTTTGGCCAGCAGGCAAGCCAATGGTTAAAACAACAAACAATCACCAATACCGTTGCCTGCCCAACTCATTAGTCGAGAAGCTCATTGATTCGTATTCACCAACTAGCACTACCTCTAAATCATTGCCAAGCGGATTTAGTAGAGGCGGTTGCAAGGCGTTTGAAGCTGCCGCTTGAATCAATAGGGCCGGTAAAATTGCATCGTCGCAGTATTGATGCACGGGATAAAAGTGCAATCGAACTGGTTTACAGCGTTGATGTGGAGGTGCCAGAACAAATAAAACTACTGGAGCGTTTAAAGCGAGATCAGCAATTAAGCGCCATCCCAAAACCAGCCATACGGCCATCTGTGCCAGCGTCATCGGAATTCAACTCTGAAAACAGCACACGACCTGTGGTAATTGGTGCAGGCCCCTGCGGTTATTTCGCGGCTTTATTTCTTGCCCAGCAGGGCTTTAAACCTTTGCTTTTGGAGCGTGGTTGCGCGGTAAATCAACGCACCGCCGATACTTTTGGATTTTGGAAAGGTAACAGCTCTTTTAAACCCCACTCAAACGCACAATTTGGAGAAGGAGGTGCTGGTACGTTTTCCGATGGCAAGCTTTATTCAGGGGTAAAAGAAAGTAAACGCCATGGCCGCTGGGTGTTAGAAGAATTAGTTGCTTGCGGCGCAAACCCTGAAATCTTGGTATTGCATAAACCCCATATTGGCACCTTCAAACTGGTGGGAGTAGTGCGTCAATTGCGGGCCCGGATTGAAGCGCTCGGCGGTGAAGTGCGTTTCGCAGAGCATGTGGTGGGCTTCGATTTAGACGCAAGAAGCCGTCAATTAAGGGGATTAGTTATGGCTGACAACAGCATTATTCCCACCTCTGCAGCGGTTTTAGCAATTGGCCACAGCGCCCGGGACACATTTAGCCAGCTCCATAATCAAGGAATTTATCTAGAAGCAAAACCGTTTTCCGTTGGTTTTCGCATTGAACATCCACAGGAACTAATTGATCGAGCGAGATGGGGTGATTTTGCGGGTCATCCAAGGCTCGGTGCTGCTGATTACAAACTGGTACATCACGCCAGTAATGGCCGCAGTGTTTATAGCTTTTGTATGTGCCCTGGTGGTTTGGTGGTTGGAGCTACTTCAGAAGAAGGCCATGTAGTTACTAATGGTATGAGTCAATACAGCCGCAATGAACGCAACGCCAACAGCGGCATCGTTGTGGGCATTAGCCCTGAAATTGATTATCCCACTGGCCCTTTGGCTGGTGTTGCATACCAACGTCGATTGGAAGCCCACGCTTATAAATTGGGGGGGGAGAATTACAATGCTCCGGCCCAAAGGCTTGATGATTTCTTAGTTGGTTGCGCCAGTATTGATTTAGGCCCTCTGAAAGCGTCCTATGCCCCTGGTGTAACCCCCGCTGATCTCACAACAGCTCTGCCAGAAGAATTGATTTATGCCGTAAAAGAGGCTTTGCCGGCATTTGCTAAACAAATTCCGGGATTTGACTCGCCAGATGCTTTACTCACCGGCGTTGAAACCCGCACAAGTTCACCCGTAAGAATTAGCCGAGGGAGTGATTTTCAAAGTGTTAATACCCCCGGCCTATTCCCTGCTGGAGAAGGGGCTGGCTATGCCGGTGGGATACTCTCAGCCGCTATTGATGGCATGAGGGTGGGAGAAGCAATGGCGAGATTCCTGATTTCCACCCCCAAAATTAGTTAGTAAATTAGTAGTAGCCTAATTTACTAACTGTGCTTCAATAGTATCTAAATAGCGCAGTTCGCATTCTTTGATGATGCGTATTGCATTGTCACAATTTAAGAAATCATTTACTTTGCATGTGCCAGGCTTTTTAAGATCTTTGTAGTGTTCCCAGTAGTAGGTAGTTTCTTTTAACCAATGGGCTCCCAACTGTTCATAGCTGGTAATGTGATCCATGCGTTTATCGTCTGCTAATACACAAATAACTTTGTCGTCTACTTCACCACCGTCATCAAATGTCATTATTCCAATGATTCGAGCTTCCACCAATGAGCCGGGCACCAATGGTTCGGTTACTCCAACAATTTCCACATCCAAAGGATCGCCGTCTTCATCCCAGGTACGGGGAATACAGCCATAGGCAAATGGATAGGAGAGGGATGAATATCCCACTCGATCTAATTTTAGATGACCGGTTTCATTGATCAATTCGTATTTATTTATGGTCATGGAGTTGAGCTCCACGATCACATTTAAACGTAGAGCATCAATATCTGCAAATGCCGGCAGCACATGCAGAAGGTTCAGCATCGTGCGGCTGGGGGGGTGGTTGATGTTTGCCATCCAAGGGAGCTGCGGGCGCCGGGATCCTACCGATCTGCTGGTCTTTGTCTGGCAATTCCTATTGTTGCTAATGGAATTGTGCTGGTATGGCTAACGAAAAAGCCCACCATTGGCCCTGGTGGCCCCTACTGCCCCTTTATCCCTACGGCAATCGCCACACCATCAGGCGCGAATTGCTCCCAGGCCAGCTTTGGGCCCTTGAACAGCTGCAAGGGGTTTTTTATGTGGCTGTTCCGATTCGGATGTTGGTTTTAAAGTTGCAGGAAGGGCTTCTGCTTTATGCGCCAGTGGCTGCCACAGCCGCCTGTATTGCGTTGATTAAGCAGTTGGAGCAGGAGCATGGGTTGGTTCGCACGATCGTGCATCCGAGCAGCTCTGGCCTTGAGCACAAGGTGGGCGTTCCAGCAATGGCTAGGGCTTTCCCAGAGGCGCAGCTTTGGGTTACCCCCGGCCAATGGAGCTTTCCCCTATCACTACCGCTGCCTTGGTTGGGATTTCCGGAAAGTCGCACAAGGGTGCTTTTTAAAGATGGAACACCCCATCAAGATCAGCTGACTTGGCTTTCCCTGGGGCCCGTGCCGTTAGGTCCAGGGCCTTTTCATGAAGCTTGTTGTTTACATAAAACCACGGGGGCTTTGCTTGTTACCGATGGTTTGATTTCAGTGTCTGATCAATGGCCATCATTACTTGATCAAGATCCAAAGCCTTTGCTTTTTCATGGCCGTGAATCAGGGGCGGAAGCGATGCTGGATTCCCCTCAGCTGCGCTTGAAGGGTTGGCGCCGTCTTGTGCTGTTTGCCTGTTATTTAAGGCCCGCAGCTGTTAGCCAGGTATTGCGTATGTTTCCATTTCGTTGGCAGGAATCCTGGGAAGAGGATTTTGAAATTCTTAGCAAGGCGGGTGCTTTGCAGGTGGCACCAATCCTTGAAGAACTTGTGTTTCCGCGCCATAGAAAACTTATGGCTGATTGGTTATTGAGTTGCAGTTTATTGCCGGTGCAATGGGTTATACCGGCTCATTTCAATGCGCCTGTTCCTGTTGATAATGAAACTTTCAAATTGTTATATAATAATTGGATTACCGGAAGTACTGATTCAGAAAAAGCAAACCGTAGTTTAATGCATAGCTTCAATAAGCGGTTAGAAAAATTAAAAATTGTGCCACTAAAATAAGCCCAAAAATATTTAATTAGTTGATACTGGCTATGAAATCAGGCTGCCAAATTAGAAATCAATATTATCTTCGTCGTTTTCTCCTCCAGCACCAAACACGGTTCGCTCGAGTTCCATGCGCTGCTCCATCTGCCTTAAGAAATAGCCGGTCATCATGGCAGAAGCTAGCAATCCAGCCAAATTGTCTCGGTTGGTTTGAATCTTTACTTCAAACTGTTCACCAGGCAGCATGCCAAGTAAACCTTGAACGTTGTGACGGATGATTTCTTGTATGTCTGGGCTTGCAGATCGGGCAACTCGTTGCAATACATCAGGGCTTTGATCTTGAAGGTAACGAATCAACCCGTTCCCGCTACTTGGATCTGATTCGGATGTTAAAAACTCAGGATTGAACACTCCACCACCGGTTGTAGCCCTCATAACAATCTACAACAAATAGGCCCGTTCAGCTCGCTTTTGCTTTGATTGCTCCAAAACGAGCCAGGGGCCAATAGCGCCAAATGGCTGTGCCAATCAAATTTTGCTGTGGCATTCCACCCCAAATGTGCGAATCAAGGCTGGCATTGCGATTGTCCCCCAATACCCACAACTGCCCTGGCAGCACTTCAATTGAGTTCATGTTGTAGTTCATCGGTTCAGCCAGCCATGGTTCGTTCGCGTACTCGCCATTTCGTTTCAATCGACCATTAACCACCTCTAGTTGGTCGCCAGGTATGCCCACCACCCTTTTTATTAAGGCAGCTTTGGGGTCGTAGCCAGATTTCAGAAGTGGTTCAGGCACTCTGAACACCACAATTTCTCCACGTGTTGGCAATCGCTTAGAGCGCTGGCTCAGCTTTTCAACCAAGATTCGATCTTGTAATTCAAGGCTTGGCAGCATTGAACCGGAAGGAATCCAGCGGGGTTCCAATACCGCCCAACGCAGTAAGAGGGCGAGTGCGGCAACTAAAAAAAAGCTAAATAGTTGAGACCAAGCACTTTTTTGGGGTTTTGATTCAGCCATGGCGGGCAGAGTAGGCAGCACAATCGTTGCTTCTTAACGCATCAATGCAGTGGGCCCTGATGCCACCGACAATCTCAACGCAGCCGAGGCCCTGTTGGGGGCCTTTATGGACCTTGGTTTGCGCCGCTTGGTTTTATGCCCTGGCAGCAGATCAGCGCCCCTTGCCTTAGCGGCCTGCAGAAGAGAAAGCCAAGGCTTGAAACTTTTTACCGCTATCGATGAGCGCTCAGCTGCATTTTTTGGCGTGGGGTTGGCCCGGGCTAATGGCCAGCCAGTGGCCGTGGTTACAACTTCAGGCACCGCTGTTGCCGAATTATTGCCGGCAGCAGTGGAGGCTGATCGCAGTGCCTTGCCCCTGCTTTTTCTCACCGCCGATAGGCCGGAACGTTTAAAAAATTGCGGCGCAAATCAAAGTGTCAACCAGGAGGCTTTTCTGCAACCGGCCTGTAGAGCACTGTTGCAAGGCCCCCTTAACGGTTTGCATTTAGCGACAGGCGAACGGCTACAAGATCTTGCTGATCTGGCCTGGCGTCAGTGCCTTGGAGTGCCTGCAGGGCCGGTACACCTCAACCTTGCTTTTGAGGAACCGCTCCATGCAAATGCAACTTCTCCAGCTCCCAAAAAACTGATTAATCGAGTTGCAAATCTCGATGTGGAGCTGCCAAGGCTCTCTTCCCCCCTGGGTTTAGACCCAAATCAGGCCGGCCTGATTGTGGTGGGCCCTTGGCGCCGCGGTTCTGGCGCAGGTTTTGTTGGTGCTTTACGCAAATTGGTGGATCGCACCGCCTGGCCTGTGTTGGCAGATTCAGCCTCAGGCCTCAGGGGGCTGCCGTTACCACTTATCAGTGGCTACGACCTGCTGTTGGAGAAACCGGAGCAGGTGCCTTTGCCAACTCAGCTTTTGCGATTGGGGCCGCTTCCTGCCAGCAGGCGTTTACAGCAATGGCTCCAGGGCTTTAAAGAAATACCTCAATTGGTTATTACGGAGCAGGAACCCCGCCGCCAAGATCCCCTTGCCAGTGATGCCCCTCAGGATTGGGGTGGTTTAGCTCGATGGGTTGAGGCCCTGCCTGCCGGCTCCGCCTCTGAGGCGGCACTTTTGCTGCAAAGGCAATGGCTGGAGGCCGAAGAAAGGCTGCAGCGCCACCTAGACCAACGCTTGCAACTCAAGGGACCTTGCACCGAACCAGCACTTGCTCGCTGGTGCAACCGATTGCTGCCACCTGAATGGCCGGTGATGCTCGCTAACAGCAGTGCTGTGAGGGATTGGGAAAGTTATGGTGCAAGGTTGGAATCACAACGCACGGTGGTCAGTTTTCGGGGCGCCTCCGGCATCGATGGCACTCTTTCACTTGCAGCCGGCATTGCAGAGCAATGGGGCCAATTGGTGCTCGTTTGTGGAGATCTAGCTCTGCTGCACGACAGCAACGGTTGGCTTTGGCGGCAGCAGCTAAGCGGGAGGCTCCTAGTGATCCTTATTGATAATCGCGGCGGCGGAATTTTTGAGCAACTATTGATGCCCCGCGAGAACCTTGATTTCGATCGCTTGTTTGCAATGCCCCAGGCGATAGATCCGATTGCACTTGCGGCTGCCCATGGGGTGCCGGGTCGCAACTGCAACAGCCTTGAAGAACTTCCTGCCGCATTGGTCTGGATGTTGGCGGAGGAACAAGCCAACCAACCGATGCTGCTGTTGCGAATGGCCACAGAAAGAGCCGCTGATGCACAGCTGCGGAAGCAACTGCGGCGGTCAGGATGGGAGGTAGGTCTAGGAGATTCTTAATGGCAGCAGCAGAACCAGCAGAACAAAAACGCTTGGTGTTGCCAGGCAGTTGCCCAATTAATTGGAAGCCCCAAGGCAACTATCAAGATGTGTTGCTCGATCTCAGCGAGGAAGGAATTGCCCGCATTGCGATCAACCGCCCTGAAAAACGCAACGCTTTTCGGCCTCGCACCGTGGTGGAGCTCTATGACGCCTTCTCTCGGGTGCGTGCAAATCCCCGCATCGGAGTAATTCTTTTTACAGGTGTTGGTCCGTCTGCAGACGGCGTTTACTCATTTTGTGCAGGCGGTGATCAATCGGTGCGAGGTGATGGCGGCTACCTAGATGAAGAGGGGGTGCCCCGTTTAAACGTGCTGGATTTGCAGCGCCTAATTCGCAGTATTCCCAAAGTAGTTATTGCATTAGTGGCTGGCTATGCAATCGGTGGTGGCCAGGTGCTGCACTTGCTTTGCGATTTAAGCCTTGCTGCAGAAAATGCTCAATTTGGACAAACAGGACCCCGTGTGGGCAGTTTTGATGCCGGCTTTGGCTGTAGCCATTTAGCCCGTCTAGTGGGTCAACGCAAAGCGAGGGAAATCTGGTTTCTATGCCGCCGCTACAACGCCCATCAAGCCTTGGCAATGGGTTTGGTAAATGAGGTGGTCCCCCTGTTTCATCTGCAAAATGAAGGGGTGCAATGGGCCTTGGAAATTCTCCAGCACAGTCCCACTGCAATCAGATGTCTTAAAGCAGCCTTTAATGCTGAAACAGATGGGATGGCTGGGCTGCAGGAATTAGCCGGACAGGCAACCCATCTTTTTTATAAAACAGAGGAAGGAAAGGAGGGGCAGCAGGCGTTTATCGAGAAAAGATCCCCAGATTTCACAGGTGTTCCCTGGCTTTAAATCACAACAATTAAGTTAAGACCAGAAAGACTTGTGGGTCTTTGTTGCTAGGAATACACATACACGCTGCAATCCAGGGCTCAAGTCAAAAGAGCTTCTTTTTGAGCTGGTGAGGAATTTATTTCTACCTTTTACGGCTTCTACTGCGTTGCCGTTGTTTTTTATCGACCCAGCATGGTCGCCCTGAATCCACAACGGTCTGGAACTAAGTCGTTCCCAAAGACGTGTCAGGGTTTTCAGCGACAACCAGGAAATTGCCGCTTTCCCGGTCGCAGTGGGCAGAGCCTCAAGCCCCACGCCCCTTTGTGAACACACGATTTTTTGGACGCAAAAATATCCTGTATCGAGGGCTGTAGCAGCTCTGGATTTCATGGCATCCCCATCACAGTGCTGTCTTAAGCGCCCTTGCTTTGGCCTTATCTGCGGCTCTCCGTAGAGTTATGAGGTATTTAAAACCCGTATCAGATGCGCGTACTTTTCGCAGCTGCCGAATGTGCCCCAATGGTGAAGGTGGGGGGCATGGGAGATGTGCTGGGTTCCCTGCCACCAGCCCTGGCGGTCCTTGGCCACGACGTACGCATAATCATGCCCGGCTACGGCAAGCTGTGGTCGCGTTTGCAGGTGAGCAAGGAGCCCATCTGGCGGGGCCAAACTATGGGCACAGATTTCGCCGTATATGAAACAAAACATCCCAGCAACGGACTAACCATCTACTTAGTTGGTCATCCCGTCTTTGATGGTGAACGCATCTACGGCGGTGAAGATGAGGATTGGCGCTTTACATTTTTTGCTAGTGCAACTGCTGAATTTGCATGGAATTGCTGGAAACCTCAGGTGCTTCATTGCCACGATTGGCATACAGGCATGATTCCGGTGTGGATGCATCAAGATCCTGAAATTGCAACTATTTTCACAATCCACAACCTCAAATATCAGGGACCTTGGCGTTGGAAGTTGGAGCGGATGACCTGGTGTCCTTGGTATATGCAAGGTGATCACACGATGGCCGCTGCTCTTCTTTACGCAGATCGTGTAAATGCAGTATCTCCCACCTATGCCGAGGAAATACGAACACCTCAATACGGAGAAAAGTTAGATGGATTATTGAATTTTATTAGCGGTAAGTTGCGAGGAATTCTGAATGGAATAGACCTTAAAGATTGGAATCCCAGTACAGATAGCCGAATACCTGCCACCTACAGCGTTGCTGATTTATCAGGGAAGGCAATTAATAAGCAGGCTCTGCAACAGCGCATGGGCTTGGGAGTTAACCCCAATACTTTTGTAATCGGCATGGTGAGCCGGCTAGTGGATCAAAAGGGAGTAGATCTTTTGTTACAGGTGGCAGAACGGCTACTTGCCTACACCGATACCCAATTGGTGGTGCTGGGTACTGGGGATCGCCACTACGAATCCGGTTTATGGCAGATGGCCAGTTCCCACCCAGGACGTTTTGCCGCTTTTCTCACCTACGACGATGATTTATCAAGACTGATATATGCAGGGAGTGATGCATTTTTAATGCCCTCCCGTTTTGAACCTTGCGGCATTAGTCAGCTGCTTGCTATGCGCTACGGCACTATCCCTGTAGTGCGGCGTGTAGGGGGATTGGTTGATACGGTTCCCCCTTACGATCCAACTTTGCAATCCGGTAACGGCTTCTGTTTTGATCGTTATGAGGCAATTGATTTGTATACGGCATTGGTGCGGGCCTGGGAGGCTTATCGCCACCGCGATAGCTGGCAAAAGTTGATGCGTCGGGTGATGACTTTGGATTTCAGCTGGGAGCGTTCAGCGCTTGACTACGACGCGATGTACAAAGACGTATGTGGCTTAAAAGAACCAACGCCTGAGGCCAGCGCTGTAGCTCAATTTTCAATCCAGCAACCGCCGGAACAATTGGCTGCTAGAGCTGCGGCAGAAGCACTGGATCCCACTCCCTCTCCTCAACTTGCCCCTCAACGTCGTTTTAATCCGCTTTCGCTGCTGCGTCGTAACGGTGGTTGATGGCGGAAGTCAATCCCCGCCAATCTGGGCCCCCTTCCCTGCTGCCAATCCCCTGGCGTAGCCCCTTACGGATATTGGGGGAAAACTTAAAAAAAGACCTACCAGCTGTACTTGCACAATTGAGGTTAAGTATTCAAGAACTTTGGAGACGCAATGCTGCAGGTGATCTCTTTTCACCCACTTTTTGGCCAACAAATTTAAAGCCATTTTTCTGGCCCTTGCTTTCTTTAGTATTTGTACTACTAATCAGCTTGCTATTAACCAATATTTTACAACCTACTAAACAAAGTAAATCGGATTCCACATTAAATATAGATGCGTTGCTTAATCCTGAGCAAATCAAAGTAAGTTCTAATCCATCTATAGAAGATGAAGAATTATCTATCCAATATTCAACTCCAAGCCTTGATTTAAGCACTGATCCAGTAATCGATAGATTACTAGATTTATTACAGCCAAACGCTGATTTGCCACTAATTGCTTCCCTGCAGCCCTATCCAGAGGAAGGGCGACTGCTCATAATCCCAACCGTAAGCTTTCAAAAATTAACTGTAACTAAAATGCAAGAACAGGCAGATATCTGGTTAGAAAAAACTAATTCAATTGGATTTAGTAAATTGGAATTGCAAACCCAGGATGGCGTTATTTTGGGTCGCTCTGCCCAGGTGGGGCAAGGCATGATTATGTTCATTCCCATAATTCCATGAGTAATTTTCTTTGCCTGCAAGATTTGGCTGATTTATTTGGGAAGCCAATTGAACGTCGCGGATCAGCTTTAGATCCCGGCACTCTCGGCTGGAGTTTTGAAAATGTTTGCACCGATAGCCGCGCCTTGCAGCCCGGTGATTTATTTGTTCCGCTAAGGGGAGAGCACTTTGATGGTCATAATTTTCTTGATGCAGCTGTTGCAGTTGGGGCAGCAGGAGCCCTTGTGGCAAGTAATTGGCCAGGGGAAATTCCAGAACAACTTGCATATCTTCGGGTCGAAGACACCACTGATGCGTTTCAAAAGGTTGCCTTGCTCTGGCGTCAATTTATGCAACTTCCTGTTGTAGCAGTAACTGGATCAGCAGGAAAAACAACCACCCGTGAATTAATTAAGGCCTGCCTGAACCCCCTTGGCAAGGTGGAAGCCAGTAGCGGCAATGAAAATAATGATATTGGTGTACCCCGAACCCTGCTGAGGGCGCGGCCGCCATTGGCTGCTGTAGTGCTGGAAATGGGTATGCGCGGCTTAGGTGAGATCGATCGCCTTAGCCGCTGCGCAGAACCATCTATTGCTGTAATTACAAATATTGGCACTGCTCACATAGGTCGCCTTGGTAGCCGTGAAGCGATTGCAAAAGCCAAGTGTGAAATTACCGCTTCACTTGATCCCCATGGTCTTTTGGTAATTCCAGCTGGTGATCCATTGCTAGAAGCAGCAATAGCGCGGGTTTATAGCGGCAGGGTGATGCGGGTTGCCTTAAATGATGATGAGTTAGGAGTTGGCACACCTGCTGCTGAGCTCATTGGCCAGATAAGTTCTAATGGAAAACAAATGCTTCTTAATGAGCAATCACTTACGGTAGATTTGCCTTTAGCTGGTGCTCATAATGCCCGAAATTTGTTACTTGCAATTGCAGTTGCTAAAGAATTATCTGTTGAACTAAATAGCCTTTGTAAGCTTGAAGTGCAGCTGCCAGGCGGTAGGGCTCGCACAATTGCTTTGCAAGGAAAACTATCAGGAGTTACTGTGCTTGATGAAACTTATAATGCTTCTCCTGAGGCAGTTTTAGCAAGCTTATCTTTGTTGGCTCAGCAACCCGGCCGTTGTTTTGCCGTAATTGGCACAATGTTGGAATTGGGTGATAAAAGCGAGGCCTTGCACCGATTGGTTGGAGAACGCGCATTGGCATTAGCTCTTGATGGATTGTTCGTGCTTGCTGCAGACAATGAAGCAGAGGCATTGATGGCAGGTGCATCCGGGCTGGATTTAGTAAGGCGAGTGAATTCTCCAGAGGCCGCAGCAGAGCAATTGCAAAAGATTCTTAAACCTGGTGATTATTTGCTCCTTAAAGCAAGTAGAGCAATAGCTTTAGAGAAGATGATTCCACTTTTAGATTGCTAATAATTAATGATCGCTACTTTTCATTTTCTTTAGAAAAGCTTCCTCTTGCTGTTCATTTGCTAAACGACCTTCTTCAACAATAATTATTCGATCGGCTACATCAAGAATCTTATTGTCATGGGTAACCATGATTATTGTGGTTTGTTGTTCTTTTGCTAACTCTTGCATTAATTTTACAACCGCTCTACCAGATTCTTTGTCAAGTGCTGCTGTTGGCTCATCGCCCAAGAGAATTTTTGGTTTGCTTACAAGGGCACGGGCGATTGCTACCCGTTGCCTTTGGCCGCCGGATAACTTTGCCGGAAAATAATCGGCCCTATCACCTAAGCCAACTTTGTTTAACATATCATCAGCGATTTGATCCATATTCTCTGAATAGTATTGCTCATGCAGTTCAAGAGAAAGACGTACATTTTTTCTTGCATTAAGAAACATCATTAAATTATGGGCTTGAAATATAAAACCAACATTTAGCCTCAATAGTGCGAGCTGTTTTTTACTGGCACCATTTAACTCTTCACCTAGTATTTTTAGGCTACCTTCTTGGCATGATCGCAATCCCCCTAACATTGTGAGAAGTGTAGTTTTACCTGAACCGGAGGGCCCTGTGCAGATAATTATTTGGCCAGGATAAATATCCAGGCTTAAATCTTTTAGGGCATGCTTTCGGTTCTCGTCACTACCAAACCAATGATTTACATCTCTAAGGGAAATAATTGGCGTTTGTTGTATATCAGATGGAGTAGTATTGTTCATTTAAAATACATCCGCAGGGTCTAATTTAACCAATTTCCGTGTTGCGAGAGCGCCTGAGCCAACACACATAATAAAGGTAAGGCCCAGCACCTGAACAGCCCGTAGGGTTGTCATGTATATAGTTAATTTTGTAACATTAGCAAGCAGAGCGTACAGGCCAGCTGAAAGTAGAACCCCAGGTATAAAACCTGCAACAGCAAGAATGGCTGATTGTTGAATAACAATACTAATTACAAACAAATCCCGATATCCCATTGCCTTCAATGTTGCATACTGAGGCAATGAGTTCATCACGTCACCAAATAAAATTTGATAAACAATGATAGAACCAACAACAAAACCCACTAAAACACCAAGCGTGAATATAAAACCCACCGAAGAGTTCTTTTTCCAGTAGGAAAGCTCAAGATCTGCTAATTCAGCTCGCGTTAGAACTCTTACATTTTTTGGCATCAATGGCTGTAACGCTTTTTGAATCGAAATTGCTGATGCACCAGGTTTAAGGTGAATCAGTCCAAGTTGAATTTTTCTTGCTTGCTGATTAGGAAATAGATATAAAAATGTTGAATCACTAGTAATTAAATTTGCATCAGCTGAGAATGTTGCGCCTAGGCTAAAAGTATCAACAATTTTAATTGATTTATCATTTACTTCAACTGGAATTGATCTGTTGCTCTTTAATTTTGTAAATATATCACCATATTGTTTTTTTGCATTACGATCAAAAAATGCTGTGCCTAGAGGTTGTATCTTATATAAATTATTTTCAATTTCAGGAAAATTAAGCGTTGTTCTGTCCAGGCCTACGCCATAAATAAAAATATCAAACTTTTGCTTGGTTTCAGGAGTTATCCAGCTACCCCTAGCAATTCGGAGCGGTGACACTGCTGCTACACCACTAACGCCTAGAGCCTGATAAAGCCTGCTGCGATCGAATTCTTGTAAAGATCCTAGATTGCTGTAGCCAGAACTTACCATTGTTAAGTCTGCTGAAAGCTTTTCAATAGGTTTACGTTGGCTATTATAAATACTATCCATTAAGCCCAGTTGGAAGAATATTAATAAATTTGAAAATCCAATACCAGCCAATGCGATAGACATTTTGGCTGGGTTATTGCTCACCTGCAGCCACGCCACGGGGGTTTGTTTGAAAAGATTGCGAATTGAAAATTTCATAATTTATCTACCTTCGCTTTATCAAATACAACATTTACTTGAAGATTTGATGCAAGTCGAATTTTTTCTGCCTGTTTTGCATTAGTTAATAGTTTTAATTTTACTTCAAACACCCGTTGGTCCATGTTTTCCCCAGGTTCACCTGCGAAAACAGATTGGCGTTTTACCTGAGGAATAAGTTGATATACTTTAGCTCTGATCGTGCCGTTAAATCCGTCAACAGTTATGGTGGCTAATTGCCCTTTACTTATTTTAGGTAAATCTGTTTGATATACCTCTGCAACAACAACCATATTGGCGGTATCTGCCATTTCAAGTAACCCCTCATCTCCAACTTTGTCACCAGGTCTTGCATTGATTTTCAATATTTGACCATCCTCGGGCGCTCTTATTATTGTATCGTTGTATTCTTGATTTACTCTGTTAAGCGTGGCAAGTGCTTTCTCTAGTTGATTCTGAGCCTTGCTTACTTCTTCCGGCCTAATATCTTTTATTTGTGCGAGTGTATTGCGAGCACTATTGATATCTGCTTGCATAGTGCTAAGGCTTTGGTTACGGTTACTTATGGCTTTGGCAAGATCTGAATCGGTAACATCTGCCCTTGTGCGATATCGATCCCTTTGTATTTCAGACACACCACCAACTTTAAATAGCGCTTCGTAGCGCTCGGCTTCCAGTTTTGCTTCCTTTTGTTTTGAGCGAGCTGAGCTGATTTCTGCGTTTAAGGAAAGTGTTTCACCTGCTAATTGACGCTCTAAACTTTGAACTTTATATTCCTGGGCACCAATTTCACCTTTTTTTGCACCTGATTTAACCAGGTTTAATTCACTTTGAGCTACTTTTACTTCCTGCCTCGCTTCCTGAAGGCTCGCTTGCCTTGCCGCCTGGCTATTAAGTATGGCAAGAGCTGTACCAGCTTTAACTATTTGATTTTCTTCTACAAATAATTTTTCGATTCGATCTCCAGAAAGAGAGCTTGGCAGTGAAATTTTGCGCACTTTATTCTCTGGCTCAAGCCTGCCAAGGGCGGATACTTGCCTGGGGGCAGGGGCAATTTTCTCAGGGGGCTTATTTAACTGACAGCCAACCACAAAAACGCCTGTGCAACCTGTTAAAACAAGGGAAAATAATGAATTTTTAATAAAAGCATTATTATTAAGTGAGTTTTTAATTTCCATAATAAAATTTTAATCGTGATAATCTTCTTTAGTGTACTGACGTGATCGCGCTATGGCAAGTGACCCATCCGGCACATTTTTAGTAATAGTAGAGCCCGCTCCAACCACCACATTATTGCCGATTTCTATCGGAGCAACTAATACACTATTTGCCCCTATTTTGCATTGATTTCCGATCAGGCTAATGTGCTTAGATTTGCCGTCATAGTTTGCAGTGATTGTGCCGGCGCCAATATTTACATTTGAACCAAGAATTGCATCACCTATATAACTTAGATGATTTATTTTACAGCCTGTTGCGATTTTACTTTTTTTGATTTCAACAAAGTTACCAATACGCACCTCAGCTGCAATTATCGCTTCTGGCCTTAGGTGTGCAAATGGTCCAATATTGCAGTTATCTCCTATTGTGGCGCCATTAATAACAGACATTAATACGCTGACATTTTCACCTATTGCAGAATTTGTGATTACTGAGCCTGGCCCAATCTTTGAAAAATTGCCGATTGAGCATTCGCCGCGAAAGTGACATTGAGGTTCAACTACTACGTCTTTACCAAATCTTGTTTCCTCTGAAATTGTGCAGCTTGTTGGATCGATAAAGCTTACACCTTCTTTAAGCCAATGCTCCCTAAGGCGTTTCTGTAGATATGATTCACATTCAGCCAATTGGCATCTGTCGTTGATACCTGTAATTTCTGATATATCATTTACTTCTAAATGTATGGCATTACCTAGAAGTTTTACGGTATCTGTGAGGTAGAGCTCCCCTTGATCGTTATCGCTTTTTAATTTTGGCAATACCTTTTGCAATTCTGTCCATTTAAAGCAATAAATTCCTGCATTAATCAATGTATTTAAACGCTGTAATTCATCGCAATCCCTGTCTTCAATGATCTGATCAACTCTGCCATTCTCATTACTAAAAACTCTTCCATATCCTTTGGGATTTTCAAGATGAGCGGCTAACAAGCTCACTGATGAACCACTATTCCGGTGTAATTGCAATAATTTCTCAAGGGTTTCAGCACGCAGAAGAGGCACATCACCATTGAGCACTAACAGATCGCCTTTGAAATCATTTAGGGGCTCGAGTAACTGCTGAATGGCATGGCCAGTGCCATTTTGAGGTTGTTGAATAACAAACTCTGGTTTTCCTGGGTGAGCTTGGAGCTGCTGTTGCACCCGTTCAGCCTGATGCCCAACTATCAACAAGAGCCGATTTGGCTCAAGGCTGTTTGTGCATTTGATTACCCTCTCAAGCAAGGTGGCGCCAGCCAGCGGCTGTAGCACCTTTGGCAAACTACTTTTCATGCGGGTACCCTTCCCTGCGGCAAGCACGGCTACGGCCAGCATGAGCAATCAACAACTGGGCGGGAATCTACCGGTAACTAGGCCTGGATTTTTGCTAAGTGTTCCCAAAAGCTTGGATAGGAAACCGCAGCTGCCTCAGCCCTAGCAATTTGGCTTGGCCCTTCAGCATTTAGTGCAGCGATAGCAAGGCTCATCGCCACGCGGTGATCTGTTTCGCTATCGAGCATTGCCCCCCTTAGTTTTTGCGAACCTGGAATCACAAGACCATCTGCTGTTTCTTCAATCTCAGCCCCCATCGCTCGCAACTGACGGGCCATCACCGCTAGGCGATCCGTTTCCTTCACCCTCAATTCAGCGGCATCTTTGATCACACTGGTGCCCTCCGCCGCAAGGGCTGCAACGGCAAGGATCGGGATTTCGTCTATGAGGGTTGGAATCAATTCACCACCGATTGTGAATGCATTTAGTGGGCTGGTTTTTACCAGTAGATCTCCCACTGGCTCCCCCGCCACCACTCTGTGGTCGAGGCATTCCACAGCTGCGCCCATCGCTTGAAGCACTGTGAGGATCCCTGTGCGGCTGGGATTCAAACCCACGTTTTCAAGGATTAACTCTGTTCCTGGAGTGAGTAATCCAGCCACCAACCAAAAAGCGGCTGAACTTATGTCTCCTGGCACAACAACCCGTTGACCATGAAGCTGATGGCCGGGTTGCAAATGCACTTCGGGTTCAAGGGGATTTGATACAAGTTGGGCTCCAAAAGCCCTCAGCATTCGTTCGCTGTGGTCTCTTGAGAGGCTGGGTTCAATCACCGTTGTGGGGCCCTCTGCCGTTAATGCAGCCAGCAGCAGCGCACTTTTTACCTGGGCGCTAGCCACAAGCGTGTGCAAGGTTTTTCCCTTCAGCGCTGATCCAGTGATTGCCAGAGGAGCCAGATTGCCCTGCTTCCTGCCGCTGATTTGGGCCCCCATTTGCCCTAGAGGTTTTGCTACTCGCCCCATCGGGCGATTGCGCAGGGATTGATCTCCATCAAGGATGAAGTGACGCCCATGGCATCCGGCTATCAGGCCCAACATCAAGCGCATAGTGGTGCCTGAATTGCCGCAATTGAGGATCGATTCGGGCTCTTGAAGCCCGTTTAATCCCACACCTTTAACAAGAACCTTTGCACCTACTGAAATTTCAGATACCTCTACCCCCATAGCCCTGAGACAGTTGGCGGTGCTGAGGGGATCCTCAGCTGGCAATAGCCCCTCAATTTCGGTGTTGCCTTCAGCGATTGCACCAAATAACAAAGCACGATGGGATATCGATTTATCACCGGGCACGCGGATGGTTCCCCTTAAATTTGCGACTGCACCGCAAATTTTTTTGCTACCGATTGCCATAAAGGTGGTGGGGCTGTAAGCCCAAATCCTATGGATCAGCCGAGCATCAGCCCCCCCTCGGGGTTTAAGGCGGCTTCCAAGCTGCGTTGGTCGTAGAGCAATTCCGCAAGACTTAAAGCTGCCAGCTCCTTTTGCATTGCCCGCAGCAGTCTTTGTTGCAGCTGCAGCTCCAGATGATCGCCGGCGATTGCTGCTGCAGAGGGCTGATTTGCAGGGATGTCGTTTATTACCGCCACTTGTCGCCAACCACCAACAGCGCTGAGTACCGCTTCTAGATAAAGCTCTTGAGGGCTAACTTTTAGTTGATACCCCCCGCTGCGCCCCCTGCTCGCATCTACGAGCCCCGCTCTTCTCATAATTAAAAGCAAGCGCTCCACCATTGCTGCAGGCAAGCCTTGGCGAGCCGCTAATTCAGGGCCCGATATCTTGCTGCCAGGATGGCGGGCCAGTTCCACAAGGGCCCTTAAAGCAATCGTTCCTGCCCTTGTAAGCATTGATGGTTAACTCTTTATCGCTTAGCCCCTTGGCTTGCTAAGCGTTCAAGCACATGTTCAAGTTGTAGGCCAAATAAACTGGGATCCGGCGTAACTACGTTTCCTGAATCAGCTTCAAGGCCTATATCCATTAAACCTAATTCCTCCCAGCGAGCGCTTATTTGCTTTTCCAGATCAGCACTTCTGCTTAATGGCTTTCCCCAGTCGTGGCGTTTTTCGGGGCCGATCTTCGTGGTGGCATCGATAGCCAACCTCCCGCCCAAACCGAGTCTTTCGCTGGCGAAATCAAGGGAGTCGAAGGGGGTATCTTGCAACACGAATAAATCCCTTTGGGGATCAACTTGAGCGGCGATAGCCCACACCACTTGGCGGGGATCTCTCACATTTATTTGTTGATCAACCACCACCACAAATTTGGTGTAGGTGAATTGCGGTAAAGCGCTCCAAAAAGCCATCGCCGCCCTTTTTGCTTGGCCCGGATATGCCTTGTTAATTGAAATAACCGCCAATTTGTAGCTGAGCGATTCCATAGGCAAGAAGAAATCAATGATCTCAGGAACTTGCTGGCGCAGGATCGGCGTGTAAATCCGATTCAGGGCGATAGCAAGCATCGCCTCCTCTTTAGGGGGCCTACCACTAAATGTTGTAAGCATCACAGGATTTTTTTGCTGCGTTATGCAGTGGAATCGCACAAGTGGTGATGCTTCTTCTAGGCCGTAGAACCCCATGTGGTCGCCAAAAGGGCCATCTGGGCCTGTTTCACCCGGGGTGATCGTGCCCTCCAGCACAATTTCACTGTGGGCTGGCACCTCGAGATCAACCGTTTTGCAACGAGCCAGATGCACACCCTGGCCTGCATATAACCCCGCAAATAACCATTCCGAAAGTTGCACTGGAATCGGTGTTGCTGCCGCCATTACCAATAGGGGATGCACACCAAGGGCAACGGCAATTTCCAGCTTTTCGCCCCTGGCAGCTGCTTTACGTAAATGTCCGGCCCCGCCGCGCACGCTGAGCCAATGCACTGTCATTGAGTGGGCATTTTGCTGTTGAAGGCGATAAACCCCCACATTTGGAACACGGGTTTCCGGATCGCGGGTGATCACAAGGCCAAGGGTGATCACCCTGCCTGCGTCGCCTGGCCAGGGGCGGATCAGGGGTAGCTGATCGAGATTTATTTGATCCCCCTTTTGAATAATTTGCTGGCAGGGAGGGAATAAATCCAAATCTGGACGAGCTTTTACCAAATCCCACAGCACGCGTCCGAAGGCAGCGGTTTCCTGCAGGCCTTTTGGCGGCCTTGGTTGTTGCAATAAAGCGAGTCTGCTGCCCAGTTCCTCCAGCTCCTCAACCCGCTCAAGGCCCATGCTCCACACAACTCTTTCAACGGTGCCTAGAAGGTTGAGTACAAGCGGCATGGGGCTGCCGATCACATTTTCAAATAAAAGAGCCGGCCCTCCAGCCGCCAAAACCCGGTCTGCGATGGCAGCCACTTCAAGGTCGGGATTCACAGGAGCGCTGATGCGGCGCAGCTGGCCCCGCTGTTCCAGAAGCTTCAGAAAATCACGCAGGGTGCGCTGCGCCATTTGTATCAAGAAAGGTGGCTCCTACTGTGGCGCACCTAGCCCGTGCCCTGTGCGATGCGTGTTTCCTATTTCCACACCCCCGAGCGGGTGCCTTCTGGCTCCATGGCAGCAGCAGCCGTGGTGATTGATGTGTTGCGGGCCACCAGCACCATGGCCTGGGCACTCCATAACGGCGCAGAAGCTGTGCAGGCTTTTGCCAATCTTGACGAACTCAACGCCGCTGCTGCTGCCTGGCCGCAACAGCTCTGCTTGCGGGCTGGAGAGAGGGGTGGGAGCCGCCTGGAGGGCTTTGATCTGGGTAACTCACCCTTGGCGGTAACCGCTGAGATTGTTGCCGGGAAAAGAATTTTCGTGAGCACTACAAACGGCACTAGGGCCCTCGATCGAGTGCAAACTGCACCTCTTCTTGTTACCGCCGCACTGGTGAATAGATCCGCTGTTGCAAAGCGCTTGCTTCAGCAAGCACCTGAAACCGTTTGGCTGGTGGGAAGCGGCTGGGAAGGCGACTACTCCTTGGAAGATAGCCTTGCCGCCGGAGCGCTTGCAGCCGCATTGCTGGGCCAGGGGGGAATGGATTTGAAAACGATTGCTGCTAACGATGAATTTTGTGCAGCCCATGCTTTGTGGAGCCAATGGCAGCACCAGCCGGAACAGGCGCTCCGCCTGGCCAGTCATGGCCAGCGATTGGAGCGATTAGGTGATCACGACGCTGATTTTGCTTGCTGCGCTGCTCTAGACAGCCTTGAAGTAGTACCAAAGCAAAGCGAGCCAGGTGTTTTGAAGCCATCCTGAAGCTGGGTAAAGTTTGAATAGAAGAACACTTGAGTTTTGAGCAGCTTCCTTGCAGCAGCCTTGCAAATGAATAGCACCCCTGATCCGGATGCCAACTTTGCCCAGGCCGAGGAATTGATTGAGTTAGCGGCCCGCCGCGGTGCTGATTTGGTGGGCCTACCCGAAAACTTTGCCTTTATGGGTGAAGAATTTCGCAAAATTGAATTAGCCCCAAGTCTTGCGGAGCGTTGCAGTCGCTTTTTGGTAACCATGGCGCGTCGATATCAAGTAACTCTCTTGGGCGGCGGTTTCCCGGTGCCGGCAGGGGAAAAGCTCACTTACAACCGTTCAGAATTAGTTGGCGTTGATGGGCTTTTGCTTGCTCGTTACGACAAGATTCACCTTTTTGATGTTGATCTTCCAGACGGAAACAAATTCACGGAATCGGCCACCGTTTGCTCTGGCGACGAATTGCCACCTGTTGTTGCAGTGCCTGGTTTATGCAAAATTGGGCTGTCTATTTGCTACGACGTGCGCTTCCCAGAGCTTTATCGGCATCTGGTGGGAGCCGGGGCTGAATTAATAATGGTGCCAGCTGCTTTCACCGCTTACACAGGCAAAGATCATTGGCAGGTATTGCTGCAATCGAGAGCTATTGAAAATACCGCCTACATACTTGCGCCAGCTCAAACGGGCCTGCACTATGGACGCCGTCAAAGCCATGGCCATGCCCTTGTTATCGATCCGTGGGGCACGGTGTTAGCCGATGCTGGGGTCAGCCCTGGAGCTGCTGTTGCACCGGTTGATCCAAGCCACCTACAGCGGGTTAGGGCTCAGATGCCGAGCCTGCGGCATAGGCGTTCAAGCTTGTTCTGAATTCAGGAATGATTAAGCACTGGCGGCGATGCAGTTTTGCGACTTTTGTAGCCCTGGCTGTTCTTTTTGCTTCGCCAGTTCGTGCGTTTAGTGCTTTAGGCGCATGGCGTATTAATGCTGATGGTGTGTTGGAGCTGCGTACAACACCAAATGTGAATCTCACCGCTTTTTTTGATGCAGGGGGAGATAATCGTGGCCCCAGACTATGGATTAATTTTCCCGGCACCCCTACGCGCCCGCGAAATATTGCAGGGGCAGGCCCGATCAAACAGGTGCGAATCGGAGCGCCGGAGCCTGGCATCACAAGGCTTGTAATTGAATTTTTGCCTGGAACGCAGTTAGATCCCACCCAATTGAAATTAGAGGGAGTTGATAGCAACAAATGGAAACTGCAACTTCCCAATCAGTTGGGAGGATTCATCGCATTCGGTGAAGGCAACGTTGATCGGGTTGACCCAGTTGTGCCAATGCCTGTGCCTGGTTACAAACCAGGTGAAACACAACTTTCGCCGCGTCCGCCCCTACGCACAATGCAAGCAAGCGACCTGCCCCAGGTGAACAGCGGGCGATTTCGAATTGTTATAGATCCAGGCCACGGCGGGCCAGATCCAGGGGCGGTGGGAATTGGCGGAAACCAGGAGAAAGATGTGGTTTTGGAGATCTCTTTGCAAGTTGCTGAACTGCTGCGCAGCAAAGGTGTAGAGGCTTTGCTCACCCGAAGTGGCGATATCGATGTGGATCTGCCACCGAGAGTGCAACTTGCAAACAACAGTGGCGCCGACGCCTTTGTCAGCATTCACGCCAACGCCTTAAGTATGAGCAGGCCAGATGTGAATGGACTTGAAACATTCTATTTTCAGAGCCTAAAAGGTAGAAATTTGGCCAGTGCAATTCATTCATCACTGCTCAAAACGGTGCGCCGCACTGATCGAGGCGTAAAAGAGGGTCGTTTTTATGTAATAAAGGCCACTCGAATGCCCTCCTCGCTGGTTGAGGTTGGATTTCTTACTGGCTCTGATGATGCTGCCGACATGATCGATCCTGCCCATCGCCGTCAGTTATCCCTGGCCATTGCTGCTGGAATCCTTGATTATTTGAGGCTTGAAGGTTGAACTTGCAGCAGGGATTGTCTGCAGATGCAGTACTTGGAATGTTTGACAGCGGCCTTGGCGGCCTCACAGTTTTAAGACGATTGCTCGCTTTGCGTCCTGGCCAGCCCTGTATTTATTTAGCCGATACAGCACGAGTTCCCTATGGCGGCCGCAGCGCTGCCGAAATTCGCGGTATTGCAGCTGAGTTAACCAGCTATTTGAAAAAGCAGGGCAGCCAGGCTTTATTGATGGCCTGCAACACATCCAACGCACTGGCACTGGATGTGGCTGAGGCCACCGCAGGTGGGCCTGTGGTGGGTTTAATTGAGGCAGTAGCCAAGGTTGTAAAAGCCTCTCGTGTTGGTGTTCTGGCAACCCCGGCTACTGCCGGCAGTGGCGCCTATGGCAAG
Organism: Synechococcus sp.; assembly: GCF_982614295.1. Lineage (NCBI taxonomy): Bacteria > Bacillati > Cyanobacteriota > Cyanophyceae > Synechococcales > Synechococcaceae > Synechococcus > Synechococcus sp. The sequence goes on along the minus strand of NZ_CEXBMR010000001.1, from coordinate 5,952 downwards.
GCCTTTAGGTCTGCAAACACTCAGATCATCGTTGTTGAAGTGGGCTGTCCCTTTTTTGTACCAGCTATCGAAAGACACGATCTAGGCAGCGGGGCCCTAATCGAAGCAGCCAAGAACTACCTTGAGCCACTTTTGGCCGCTGAGGTGGAAACCATCGTGCTGGGCTGCACCCATTACCCACTTTTGGAACCTCTATTGCAACAGCTTCTGCCATCACATATTGAATTGGTTGATCCTGCTATTGCCGCCGTTGATGTGCTTAGCGAAATGCTGCCAGCGCCTCTTCCCCATGGCGCCGATGCCTTTAGCGGTTGCCGCTTTCTCGTTACCGGTGATCCTGAACCCTTTGCAGCAGGGCTAGAGCATTGGCTTGGAGCTAGCCAAAAAGTGGAGTGGGTGAAACTTCAGCAAGCAGGTTGAGCCCCCTAAGATCTATTGATAAGGGTGATTACATGACAACAGTTGCAGAACTACTTCAGCCTGTTGAATCTGATTTGGAGGATCTACTGAGCGATTTACGTGAATTGATCGGCGCCGGCCATCCGATCTTGCAAGCTGCAGCTGAACATTTATTTAGCGCCGGTGGAAAGCGGCTCAGGCCAGGCATTGTGCTTTTGTTGTCGCGGGCACTGTCTCCCAACGGTGAACTGGGGCCCAGGCATCGACGCTTGGCAGAAATTACGGAAATGATCCATACAGCCTCGTTGGTTCACGACGATGTAGTGGATGAGGCAGACACTCGCCGGGGAGTCGCCACTGTTCACAGTAGATTTAGCCATCGAGTTGCAGTGTTGGCAGGCGACTTTCTGTTCGCCCAATCAAGTTGGCACCTGGCAAATTTAGATAATTTGGAAGTTGTTAAATTGTTATCCAGAGTAATTATGGATCTTGCTGAAGGAGAGATTCGACAGGGCCTCTACCGTTTTGATACTGGGCAAAGCTTAGGTTCATATTTGGATAAAAGTTATCGGAAAACTGCATCTTTAATAGCCAACAGTTCAAAAGCTGCAGGGGTGCTATCTGATTTACCAACTGCTGAATTGAAATTACTTTATGAATTCGGAAGGCTTTTAGGTTTAGCTTTTCAAGTTGTGGATGATATTCTCGATTTTACAGCTGATGATGCTCAACTTGGCAAACCGGCTGCCTCTGATCTTGCATCGGGCACTCTCACGGCACCTGTTATCTACGCGATGGAAGAATTTCCTGCGCTTTCCGGTTTGATTGAGCGGGAATTCAACGAAGCTGGTGATCTAGAACAAGCCCTTGCCCTTGTGCATCAAAGTAGAGGGATTGCTCGCTCCCGTGAGCTGGCTGAGAAATTTAGCCATGAAGCCGGAGCTTGCTTAGATTTCCTCGCCCCATCAGAAGCAAAGGCTGCACTGCTAGACCTACCAGAATTTGTGTTAAGCCGTCTTTACTAAAAAAGCCTTATTTGGTGTGGAAACCAAATTAAATGTAAGGGTTTTGGGTTTTGATCCTTTACCGGCTTAGGAATGCTGCATCGCTCGCGATCTGTTCCATGTCTTTTGCTGTCGCCCAACACATCACACTCACAGATCGCCATGGTCATGCCCTGATGGTTTGCGAATTACCCAAAGGCATTCGTCGCGACGAAGTGGCACGCTTACACCATCAAATTCTTGCCAATTTTCATGGTGAGTTAATCAAGCAAGCTCCAACAAAGCCCATTCACTTGAGTTGGCCAGAGGTAGTTAATCGCTTAGAGCAGCGCATGTCCTGCCTTGTCTAGCCAAAATATGAGAGAAGTTGTAAATAATACGAAAATTTCAGTTGTTGCTTATACGTTGCAGCGTTTAGCTGATCTGGGGATAGATAGGGTTTTTGGTGTTCCAGGCGACTACTCCTTTCCTATTAATGATGCTGTAGAAGAAGATCAGCGCTTAACCTGGGTTGCATCAGCCAATGAATTAAATGCTGCCTATGCAGCAGACGGATATGCCAGACGCAGGGGCGCCGCGATACTTTCAACTACTTACGGAGTTGGAGAACTAAGTGCCTTAAATGGTGTTATGGGCGCTATGGCCGAAAGAGTGCCGGTGTTTCACATTGTTGGAGCACCAAGCACAAGAATTGTTAAACAGGGCTTGGTTGCCCATCACACCCTTGGTGATGGAATATTTGGAAATTTTGAGCCCCTTTCAGGCGCTGCCTGCTGCGTAAGTGCACGCCTTAGCCCTGAGAATGTTGTACTGGAATTGGAGCGGGTGATTGATAAAGCATTGGAGGAAAGTCAGCCAGCATATTTAGTAATTCCGATGGATTTAGCTTTAATGCCAGTGCTTGGAATTCCATTAAAAGGTAGCGTAATTGGCACAATTAGGCAAAGGCAAAGCGACCCTGAAGAATTAAATGCAGCATTAACACATGTGTTAAATAAATTAGTTAAAGCGAAAAACCCAATAGTATTGGCTACGCGCACGATATCTCGATTTGGTTTAATTAATACCTTTGAAAAATTTCTCGAATCTAGTGGCCTCCCCTATGCAACTTCACCAATGGATCGTGGGATTTTATCTGAATCCCATCCAGGATATCTAGGTGTATATAGCGGCGATATGTCTCAACCAGCTATATTGAAGCAAATTATACAAGAATCTGATTTGGTATTAGATATTGGCGGTTTGATTCAAGAAGATTTAAATACAGGCATATGGACAGATGGTATTAACCCCAAATCATTGGTAAGCATACGTTATGACTGGGTCCAATCCTCTGGATCTGTTTTTACAAGTGTTGCATTGCAAGATATGCTCGATGGATTAATTGATGCAAAGATTGCTGCAACTTCTAATTGTTATTGGAATGAGAGTCGCCCCGTCCAACCGCCTGCATTTTTGAAGAACACTGGAACAGGCGCTGAGCAAATTACAGCTAAATATTTTTATCCACTTTTACAAAATTTTCTACGCAGTGAAGATGTCCTTGTGCTTGAGGCGGGAAGTTGCATGTTGCAAATTAGCAGCCTGCGTTTGCCCGATGGTGTTGATATGGAAAATCAAACGTTATGGAGTTCAATCGGATGGGCTACCCCCGCTGCAATGGGTGTAGCAATGGCGCAACCTGAAAAAAGAGTTGTATTACTTAGTGGAGATGGAGCTCATCAATTAACAGCTCAGGAGATAGGTGTAATGGGGCGTTATGGCGTAAAGCCAGTTGTAATTATCTTGAATAATAGTTGTTATGGTATAGAAGATATGCTCAGCGATCGCAATCATGAATACAACATATTGGCGCCATGGAGCTACAGTAAATTACCAATAATTATGGGCTGTGATAATTGGTGGTGTGCTCGGGTTGAAAGTGTTGCTGAGTTGGAAAATGCCTTCAAAGATATAAATATGCAACAAAATGCTGCATATTTAGAAGTTGTGGTTCCAGCTAGCGATAGTAAGCATATAGCTCAGGCGATCGTTGATCGCCTGCAAAAACAACATACTCCGCCTGATAGTATTGAGTAATAAAATAATATTTATCGTATAAATAACATCTCTTGATAGGTGGGTAATGGCCAACGATCATCGTCTACCAATAGTTCTAAAGAATCAGCAGCTTTACGCAATTTAAGCATTATTGGCAAAAGTACTTCAGCGCAGTGCTTCATATGGGCAGCGCTGCCATGGGGTGGGTTATTCAAGGCTTGTTCCAAAACAACAATCTGATCTTGAAGATCTTTATTAAGGGAAGAGATCTGTTCAGCCAAACTTGTGTCTATTGGTAAACCCAAGCTCTTTTGCTCCATTAATGATCCGCTGAGATCCCCAAGGCTGCCTTGAACGGCCGGCTGTATTTGGGTGCGGGCCATGCGCAGGGCTAATTTTGCTTCCACCTCAATTGCAAGAATGTATTGCTCTGCATAAACTTCATAGCGGCTTTGTAATTCCACTCTGCTTAAAACACCTTGGCGTTCAAATAGATCAGCAATTTCAGGCCTCTCCAATACAGGAAGTGCATCAGCGCAGGTGGGCAAATTTTCTAAGCCCCTCTCATGCACCGCTTTGTGATGCCATTCTTCCGAATATCCGTCGCCACCAAAAACTACCGAACCATTTTCCTGCATTATCTGTTTAAGCACTGCAAAGGAAGCGTCTTGTAAAGATGCTCCACCTTGAATGCAACGCTCAAGTTCATCGCAAAGCCATTGCAAGGAATCGGCAAGAATTGTGTTCATAGCCACCAGGGGACCTGCCACTGATTGACCCGAACCAACAGCTCTAAATTCAAAACGATTACCTGTGAATGCAAATGGTGAGGTGCGGTTGCGATCACCCGGGTCCTTTTGGAATTCGGGCAGAGTATCCACACCCATTTGCATCACTCCAGCCGTAGAGGAAGATTTAGGTTCTCCCTCACGGATTTGATTAAATACATCCTCCAATTGGCTGCCGAGATACACAGAAATAATTGCTGGAGGTGCTTCATTTGCACCAAGTCGATGGTCGTTTCCAGCGGTTGCAACAACAGAGCGCAGTAAAGGGCCAAAGCGATGAATGCCTCTGATTACAGCACCACAAAACAATAAAAACTGCATATTTTCGTGGGGCGTGTTGCCTGGATCTAGCAAATTGCCCTGAGTTGAATTCCCAACAGACCAATTGACATGTTTCCCAGATCCATTGATGCCAGCAAAGGGTTTCTCATGAAGTAGGCAGGCCATGCCATGTTTTTTAGCTGTGCTGCGCAGCAGCGTCATGATCAGCTGTTGGTGATCTGTTGCAACATTTGCTGCCTCATACACTGGGGCAATTTCAAATTGACCTGGTGCCACTTCGTTGTGGCGGGTTTTGCAAGGTACGCCAAGCCGATAGAGCTGTTGCTCAACGTCTTGCATGAATACCTGAACCCTTTCAGGTATTGCACCGAAATAATGATCATCAAATTGCTGCCCTTTTGCGGAAGGTGCACCAAATAATGAACGGCCAACTAGCAGTAAATCAGGTCGCAAATTTAGAAAGGCCTGATCTATGAGGAAGTATTCCTGCTCGGCTCCACAACTTGAATTAACCGGAGCAACTTCAGTGTTTCCAAGCAAAGTTAAAAGACGCTTTGCCTGGCGGTTCATCGCTGCGTTGGAGCGCAACAAAGGAGTCTTTTTATCAAGAGCTTCGCCGGTCCACGATACAAAAACTGTGGGAACGCAAAGTGTTACCCCATTTGGGGTTTCCATTAAATATGCAGGGCTTGTGATGTCCCAGGCGGTGTAGCCCCTTGCTTCGAAGGTGGAACGTAATCCACCATTGGGGAAAGATGAACCATCAGGTTCCCCCTGCACAAGCAATTTGCCGGTGAATTCTGAAATTACGGTTCCATCGCTTTGAGGCGCGATGAAGCCATCATGTTTTTCAGCAGTGGAATTTGTAAGGGGATAGAAAACATGGGCGTAATACAGAGCTCCATGGCTTGTTGCCCAGTCTTTCATTGCTTGGGCAACAGCATTTGCAACGGAGGGATCAAGCTTTCCCCCTTCACGGATGGTGCGCTGCACCAGCTTGAATTCTTCTTTAGGTAAAGCCTTTTTCATCTTCTCCAATGTGAAGACGTTTTTGCCCCAAAGTTCGTCTAGGGGCTTAGCTGTTTCAGCTGGATAAGAACCACGCAGCTGGATCTGCTCAATAGCACTAAGACGCTGGGGCGAAGGCATGGATTCAAATGATTTTCGGTTACTACTTAAAGCCCTTGACTACCCCACATATGCCATGGAAGGCACGTTTTTTAATTTTCGTGGGTGTGGAGGTAGCAACCGATACAAAACGCTTGCCTAAAAGTGGGGGTTTTGCAAAAAAAAGCCACCCATTGAGGGTGGCAAAATTTGATATTTGAATTTGGCCTTGTGAAAACGGCTTAGTAGCGGTTTCCGCCACCGCCACTGGGACGACCACCGCCGCCGCCACCGCCGCCGTAGCCGCCGCCACCGCCACCGTAGCCGCCGCC